>NZ_PJDK01000048.1:0-41767 GCF_002837615.1 Klebsiella sp. X1-16S-Nf21 | reverse complement strand
GGCCTGAGCGCGACCTGGGACGTCACCAAATATGTCAGTCTGACCGGCGGCGTGGATAACGTCTTCGACAAGCGCCACTGGCGCGCGGGCAACGCCCAGACCACCGGGGGCGCCACCGGCACGATGTACGGCGCCGGCGCCGAGACCTATAACGAATCGGGCCGCACCTGGTACCTGAGCGTCAACACCCACTTCTGATAGCGGCTTCTCCCTCCCCCGCCCTTGCTGGACAAAGGGCGGGGACAACCGCGGTAACCTTACCCTATGCGCCACCATCGCACCGCTTTGCCGCTGGCCGGCTATACGCTGCAGCAGATCGATTTCGACCCGGCGACTTTCCAGCCTGAAGATCTGTTCTGGCTGCCCTATCACGCCAGCCTGACCGGCTGGGGCCGCAAGCGGCAGGCGGAACACCTGGCCGGACGCATCGCCGCGGTATACGCCCTGCGCGAGGTGGGGGAGAAACAGCCTCCCGCCATCGGCGACCAGCGCCAGCCGCTGTGGCCCACGCCCTGGTTCGGTAGCATCAGCCACTGCGCCCAGCGCGCGCTGGCGGTGATCGCCGATCGGCCGGTGGGCGTCGATATTGAGCGCCGGTTTACCCCCCAGATGGCGGCGGAGCTGGAGGACAGCATTATCAGTCCGGCGGAAAAAACAGCGCTGCTGCGCAGCGGCCTGCCCTTCCCGCTGGCGCTGACGCTGGCGTTTTCGGCAAAAGAGAGTGGGTTTAAGGCGACGCCTGCGGCAAATCAGCGCGCGCTGGGGTTCGCCGATTTTCAGATCGTGGACATAACGGCAAGCACCTTAGCGCTTAAGTTTGCGGAGCAACGCTATCTCTTGCACTGGATAGCGTCGGAGGAGCAGGTCATCACGCTTTGCGCATTGCAGCAGTAAACGCCCGCGCTTCACGCGACGGGCGTTCAGGCCATCAGTCTCTTTTTTGCACCAGGGCAACGATGGCGGCGGCATCAAACCCGTGGTACTGGCGCATCCAGCCGCGATCGGCGGCGGCGGCGTACTCCCCGTCCGGGATCCCCAACCGCTGCAGGGCAATGCCCACCCCCGCTTCCGCCAGCACCTCCGCCACCAGGCTACCCAGCCCGCCGTTGACGTTATGCTCTTCGACGGTGATCACCGAACCACACGGCCGGAGCGCCGCCAGCAGCGCCGCGGTATCGCAGGGGCGGATCGACGGCACGCTGACCACTTTCGCCTGGATACCGAGGTCGGCAAGCTGCTGCGCCGCCTCCACCACTTCATGCACCGTCGAACCGGTGGCCACCAGCGCGACGTCCTCGCCTTCGCGCAGGGTCAACACGGCGCCGGGAACAAAGCGATACGACTCGTCAAGCAGCTCCGGCAGCGCCTTGCCATCGAGACGAATATAGACCGGGCCCTGATAAGCAAGAGCATAGTCGATGATCTGCCGACATTCGCGCGGCGTGGAGGGGGCGAAGATCTGGATATTGCCAAAGCCGCGCATCACCGCCAGATCGTCAATGGCATGGTGGGTGCTGGCCAGCGGGCCGTAGCTGGCTCCGGCGTTAAGGCCGAACAGCTTGACGTTGGTGTTGTTGTAGCAGACATCCACTTTGATTTGCTCATTGGCCCGCGAGATAAGAAACGGCGCGGCGTTACAGGTCACCGCCACTTTGCCGCCCAGCGCCAGACCGGCGGCGGTGCCGACCATGCTCTGCTCAGCGATGCCGACGTTCACCAGCCGACCGGGAAACTGCTTAATAAAGGGGGCGATTTTAGCCGTCGACGTGGAGTCGGCCACCACCGGCACCAGATCGACGCCGCTTTCCACGGCGGCGATAAAGGCCTCGACCATGACGTTAGCCAGGTGTTCTGTATTACTCATCTTTCAGTTCCTCCAGCGCCAGAGCGATCTCTTCGCCTTTCGGCACCCGGTGGTGCCACTCCGGGCGCCCCTGGATAAAGGAGATCCCCGCGCCTTTCGTGGTGTTGGCAATAATAACGTTCGGTTTACCGTTCTGCTGTAGCCCCTCGATGGCCGCGACCACCGAGGCCATGTCGTTACCCTGGCACTCGCTGACTTCCATACCGAAGGCGCGCCATTTATCGGCCAGCGGATCGGTATTCATGATTTCGCGCGTCGGCCCGGCCAGCTGGAGGTTGTTCTTATCATTAATAATGACCAGGTTATCCAGACCGTAGTGCGCCGCCGCCAGGGCGGCTTCCCAGTTACTGCCTTCCGCCAGTTCGCCGTCGCCGGTGATCAAAAAAATGCGGCGGGTGCTGTTGCTTTTCTTCGCGGCCAGCGCCAGCCCCACCGCAACAGGCAAACCGTGACCCAGCGCGCCGGTGTTGAGCTCGATGCCCGGCGTTTTCTGCCGCACCGGGTGGCCAGGGAGATGGGAGTTGGCATGCTGGTAGGTCTCCAGCCACTCGACCGGGAAGAATCCCGCTTCCGCCAGGACGCAGTAGTAGCAGCCCACCGCGTGGCCTTTCGACTGGATGTAGATATCGCGCTGCGGGTCGTCGAGCCGGTCCGGCGCGACGTTAAGGACGCGGAAATAGAGCGCGGTTAACAGTTCGACCTGCGAAAGGTCAGCCCCGGTGTGGCCGCCGGCCGGACTATTGGCGTTTAAGCGCACAATATGGCGCCGCACCGCGCGGGCTTTACGCTCCAGCGTCTGAATATCATATCTGTAGGGATTCATTTCACACCTCTGAATTTATTTTCAGCATGGAATATTTATTCCAGCAAGGACTAAAAAAACCAGATATCCCCATGCCGGGTGGTAAGCCTTCTGCCACAGCGCCCTACTCAGGAACATTCTGCCTCCCGCTCCAGGCGAAGCCCGGATAAACACATTGACTCGAAATCGCCTTGAATATATATTCAATAATGATTCTTTATTCGATTATGGCCTGGCTGTTTTGTTTTTGTCCATAGTCGATTTTGAGGATTGGCAAAAGTTAGACGCCTGTCACACTTAAGTCTGATTTTTTTTCGCGTATGATAAAAGTCACTACGATAATGGCTGCAGCTAACCGCCTGAAGAAAGGCGATAAATGATTTTCGAGGATTAATATGGCTAAGCAGGATGAACAACGGCTATTGGTTAAGATTGCCACGCTTTACTATCTGGAAGGACGAAAGCAGTCTGATATCGCCCAACTTCTCTCGCTGTCTCAGTCATTTGTCTCCCGCGCCATTACCCGCTGCCAGAAAGAAGGCGTCGTCAAGATCAGCGTCGTTCAGCCGTCCAACATCTTTCTGAAGCTCGAAAAAGGGCTTGAGGATCGCTACGGCCTTAAGCAGGCGGTGGTGGTGGATACCGAGGAAGAGGCCAGCGATCATACCATCAAGCGGGCGATTGGCTCCGCTGCCGCCCACTATCTGGAAACCCGGCTGCGGCCAAAAGATCTGATTGGCGTCTCCTCGTGGAGCTCAACCATTCGCGCGATGGTCGATGAAGTTCATGCGCAAAACCTGAAAGCCAGCGGCGTGATCCAGCTGCTGGGCGGCGTCGGGCCAAACGGTAACGTGCAGGCGACGATTCTTACCCAGACCCTCGCCCAGCGCCTGAATTGCGACGCCTGGCTGCTGCCGTCACAGAGCATCGAGGGATCCATGGAGGAGCGCAACCGGCTGCTGGCCAGCAAAGACGTCGCTGACGTGGTGTCGCGCTTTGATGAAGTGGATATCGCCATCGTCGGCATCGGCATTCTCGAACCCTCTCAACTGCTGAAAACCTCCGGTAACTACTATCACGAAGATATGCTGCAGGTGCTGGCGGCGCGCGGCGCGGTGGGTGATATCTGCCTGCACTACTACGACAAAAACGGCCATCCGGTGTTACGCGATGATGAAGATCCGGTGATCGGTATGGCGCTGGAGAAGGTCAAAAAATGCCCGAACGTGGTCGCGCTGGCCGGCGGTACCGATAAAGTCGCGGCCATCAAAGGCGCCCTCACCGGCGGCTACATTGATGTTTTAATCACCGATTATCCTACCGCTCGCATGCTGGTTAGCGACTAACCTGCCGCGCTGCTTTTCCTCACTGCCGCCCTGACGTGCTTTTTTAGCTTCAGGGCTGGCTCTGTTAATACATTTAAATTCAATCAGTTAATCAACCACTCCAGCCGCCAACTGCCGCTTTCACCGATCGGCGAAATGTGATTGCCAGCACAATTGATGATTTTTCCGGTAGCCCGTCACCGGGTTTGTGGCTTAAGGTATCAAATAAATAATCACTATCGAATATATATTCAGTGATTAAAAAGATGATAACGAAATGTCACAACATGGCCTGCACAGACGCAGGAGACGGTGGGAGATATTCCTCGTCTTCGCGGTTCCAGGACACCGAGTGACCGAGGAGAGCACGATGCAGGCGACAGCAAAAGAGTTCATCATTGCCCTGGATGAAGGCACCACCAACGCCAAAGCGGTGGTGCTGGACAGCCGGGGCAAAGTTATCGTCAAATTCTCGCAGCCGCTGGCGATCCAAACGCCGCGCGACGGCTGGGTGGAGCAATCGGGCGAAGCGCTGGTTACCGCCTCGCTGGCGGTGATCGCCAGCGCGGTGGCTCACGTTGGCGCGGAAAACGTCGCCGCGCTGGCCATCAGCAACCAGCGGGAAACCGCCATCGGCTGGTATCGCGACAGCGGTGAACCGATTAACGCGGCGATCACCTGGCAATGCACCCGCAGCGCCGCGTTCTGCGACACACTGCGTCACGATCGCCAGGAACAGCACATTAAGCGTGCCACCGGCCTGCCAATCGCCCCGCTGTTCTCGGCCTCCAAAATGCGCTGGCTGCTGGATGCGACTGTCGATGGCCACCTGCGTGCCGAACGCGGTGAGATTTGCCTCGGCACCATCGACAGCTGGCTGCTGTGGAATCTGACCGCTGGAGAAGCCTTCTGCTGCGACTACTCCAATGCCGCCCGCACCCAGCTGCTGAACCTGCACCGCGGCGAGTGGGACGACGAGATGCTGACGCTGTTCGGCATTCCGCGCGCGGCGTTGCCGGACATTAAACCGTCGAGCGGCCTCTTCGGCCATACCAAAGGACTGGCCGCCATTCCGGACGGTATTCCGATCATGGCGATGATCGGCGACTCCCACGCGGCACTGTTCGGCCACGCGCTCGGCGAGGCAGGCTGCGTCAAAGCCACCTACGGCACCGGCTCTTCGGTCATGGCCCCGGTCAAATCGGCGAAGTGCGATATCGACGCGCTGGCGACCACTGTCGCCTGGCACGATGGCGACCAGCTGGTGTGGGGCCTGGAAGGGAATATTCCTCACACCGGCGATGCCGTCGCCTGGATGGCGGACAGCACCGGCCTGAGCGAACTCTCTGCCGCCGAGCTGGCCCATGAGCTGAATACCCTCCCCGCCTCCGTCGACTCAACCCTCGGGGTCTACTTCGTGCCGGCGCTGACCGGTCTTGGCGCCCCCTGGTGGGACGACAGCGCCCGCGGCGTGATTTGCGGCCTGAGTCGCGGGGTGAAACGCGCGCATCTGATCCGTGCGGCGCTGGAGTCCATCACCTATCAGATAGCCGACGTGGTGGTGGCGATGCGTCAGCATGAGGAGTTCACCCTGACGGCGTTGATGGTGGACGGCGGGCCGACCAACAATGACTGGCTGATGCAATACCAGGCCGATCTGCTCGGCTGCCCGGTGATGCGCAGCGACGTGCCGGAGCTGTCCGCCATCGGCGCGGCGTTGCTGGCGCGCAAAGCGCTCCATCCGGGGTCGACCGCCGATCTGCAAGCCTTCTTAACCGAACACAGCACCTTTCAGCCCGACATGGCCCGCCACCAGCGTTTACAAACGCGCTGGCAGGAGTGGCGCCATGCGGTCGACCGAACATTATGGAAACCGGACTCGCCAGCCTGACCGCCAGACTGCGCGACGACACGCATTCACTTATCACAGGAGAAACCCGGCCCATAACGATATCGCTATCCCCGAATACATCAGGGGAAATTTCAGACCGTAAAAGCCTGCCCGCTCAGGGGCTCATTTGTTCGAATATAAAAATACAGGAACAGAGTCATGAAATTACGTATAACCCTTTTAACCGCTGCTACCCTGACCGCCTTCTCCTTTGCCGCGCACGCCGCGGAGAAAGGCACCATTATGATCATGGTCAACTCGCTGGATAACCCGTATTACGCCTCGGAAGCCAAAGGCGCCAGCGAAAAAGCCCAGGCGCTCGGCTATAAAACTACCGTGCTGTCCCATGGCGAAGATGTCAAAAAGCAGAATGAGCTTATCGACACCGCGATTGGTAAAAAAGTGCAGGGCATTATTCTCGATAACGCTGATTCCACCGCCAGCGTCGCCGCCATTGAAAAAGCCAAAAAAGCCGGCATTCCGGTGGTCTTAATTAACCGCGAAATTCCGGTTGATGATGTGGCGCTGGAACAAATTACCCACAATAACTTCCAGGCCGGCTCTGAGGTCGCCAACGTCTTCGTGGAAAAAATGGCGGAGAAAGGCAAATACGCCGAGCTGACCTGCAACCTCGCCGATAATAACTGCGTCACCCGTTCTAAATCTTTCCATCAGGTCATTGACCAGTATCCGGATATGGTCAGCGTGGCGAAACAGGATGCCAAAGGCACCCTGATCGACGGCAAACGCATCATGGACAGCATCCTGCAGGCTCACCCCGACGTGAAAGGCGTCATCTGTGGCAACGGGCCGGTAGCCCTCGGCGCGATTGCGGCGCTGAAAGCAGCCAACCGTAGCGATGTGATCGTCGTCGGCATCGACGGCAGCAACGATGAGCGCGACGCCGTGAAAGCCGGCACCCTGCAGGCAACCGTGATGCTGCAGGCGCAGGCCATCGCCGCTCAGGGCGTCACCGATCTGGATAACTACCTGCAAAAAGGCGAGAAGCCGGCGAAGCAGCGCGTGATGTTCCGCGGCATTCTGATTACCCAGGATAACGCCGATAAAGTCCAGGATTTCAACATTAAGTCCTGAGTTCGGGTGGTTGCGCCCCTGCGGGGGCGCAGAGGAGAGCATTATGTTTAAGAAAACCTGTCTGACGCTGGCCGTACTGGCGCTAGGGGGCTGTCGCATCGTCTCGCAGCAGGAGCTGGCAGACCTGAAATCCCCGCCCAACCCGCATATGGCGAATATGGATAAAACCTGGCAGCAGAGCATCGTACCGCAGGTGGTGACGAAAGCGCGTCCGGCGGCGGAACTGATGAGCGCGCTCAAGGCGGCAAAAGACATTGATAGCGCCTGTAAAACCCTCGGCTACCGTGCGCAGGATGAAAACCCCTGCATCTTCTACGTCAAGGTTTCAGGCACCGTCAGCAAACTCGATACCGCCTCGCGCAGCGGCAAAATGACCCTGTCCGACGCCAGCGTCGGCAAGGTGACGGTGCAGATTGGCCCTACCCTGCGCGGCACCCAGCTGCGCGACGGCTACAGCGGCGCCAGCTATCAGGACTTTAATGACCAGGTGCTGTTCGGCGAGTACAGCAAGAATATCAACAGTCAGGCGGTCAAAATGATTCAGACAGCCAACGTCAAAACCGGCGATAGCGTGGAGGTGTACGGCGTCTTCTCGGCCTGGGATATTCCGCAAACTCTCCCGGAAATTACCCCGGCGAAAATCATTCATGCGGGGGGACAATAATATGGCGCCGCACGATCTCGTCGCTCTCCAGCCCGTTGAGTCCGAAGTGATTATCGAAACCCGCGGCCTTTCGCGCGTCTATCCCGGCGTGACCGCCCTGGATAATGTCAATTACCGGGTCTATCGAAATAAGGTCAACGTGCTGATCGGAGAAAATGGTGCGGGTAAATCCACCATGATGAAAATGCTTGCCGGTGTGGAAACGCCCTCTTCCGGGCAAATTATTCTCGATGGCGAAGCGGTTTCATTACAGTCGACGCATCAGGCAGAAAAACTGGGCATCAGTATTATTTTTCAGGAACTGAATTTATTCCCCAATATGAATGTGATGGACAACATCTTCATGGCGAATGAATTCTTTCAGAAAGGACGCATTAACGAAAAATACCAGTACGCGCTGGCCAAATCGCTGCTGGAACGGCTGGAGCTGGATGTCGATCCTTATGCTCCGCTGGGTGAACTCGGTATCGGCCACCAGCAGTTAGTCGAGATTGCCCGCGCCCTGTCGAAAGACACCCGGGTGCTGATCATGGACGAGCCCACCTCGGCGCTCAGCCAGTCTGAGGTCAAAGTGCTGTTCAAGGTGATCGCGCAGCTTAAACGCCGCGGCGTGACCATCATCTATATCTCGCATCGCCTCGAAGAGCTGATGGAGATTGGCGACAACATCACCATTTTCCGCGACGGTCGTTTTATCAGCGAGCGTCACGTCAGCGACGCCAGCGTTCCGTGGATCATCGAGCAGATGGTCGGTGATAAGAAAAAACACTTTGATTATCAACCGGCGCCGAAAGGCGACGCAGTGCTTGACGTCAAAGGGCTGACCGCGCTGCATCCGAGCGGCGGCTACAAACTTAATGACGTCACCTTCACCCTCAGCAAAGGCGAAGTGATCGGTATTTACGGCCTGCTGGGCGCCGGGCGCACCGAGCTGTTTAAAGGCCTGGTGGGCTTGATGCCCTGCCAGCGCGGCGAGGTGCATCTTAACGGCGAAAGCATCGGCAAATCTCGCTTTCAACAGCGCCTGAAAAAGGGGCTGGCGCTGGTGCCGGAGGACCGTCAGGGCGAAGGCGTGGTGCAGATGATGTCGATTCAGGCCAACATGACGCTCTCTGATTTCAGCCTGCAGGGGTTCCGCCGCGCCTGGCGCTGGTTGAATCCGCAGAAAGAAGAGTCCTGCGTGAAAGAGATGATCCAGCAGCTGGCGATCAAGGTCAGCGACGCCACATTGCCCATCACCTCGCTGAGCGGCGGCAATCAACAAAAAGTGGTGCTGGGTAAAGCGCTGATGACCCAGCCGCAGGTGGTGTTCCTCGACGAACCGACGCGCGGCATCGACGTCGGCGCGAAAACCGACGTCTATCACCTGATCGGCAAAATGGCCCAGCAGGGGCTGGCGGTGATGTTCTCATCTTCGGAGCTGGATGAGGTGATGGCCCTTGCCGACCGCATCCTGGTGATGGCCGATGGCCGCATTACCGCCGATCTACCGCGTCACGCGGTGACCCGCGAACAGTTAATCGCGGCTTCAACACCTCAAGATTAATCAGGCTGGAATCCATCATGAACCAGAAATATATGATTTATATGTACCTGCTGAAGGCCCGCACCTTTATCGCCCTCCTGCTGGTGATCGCGTTCTTCAGCGTGATGGTACCCAACTTCCTGACCGCCTCTAACCTGCTGATCATGACCCAGCACGTGGCGATCACCGGCCTGCTGGCCATCGGCATGACGCTGGTCATTCTCACCGGCGGCATTGACCTGTCCGTCGGCGCGGTGGCGGGGATCTGCGGCATGGTGGCGGGCGCGCTGCTGACCAACGGCCTGCCGCTGTGGAACGGCGATATCCTCTTCTTTAATGTCCCGGAGGTGATCCTCTGCGTGGCGATCTTCGGCGTGCTGGTCGGTCTGGTCAACGGCGCGGTGATCACCCGCTTCGGCGTGGCGCCGTTTATCTGCACCTTAGGCATGATGTACGTCGCCCGCGGCTCCGCGCTGCTGTTTAACGACGGGAGCACCTACCCGAATCTCAATGGCATGGAAGCGCTGGGCAACACCGGTTTCGCCACCCTCGGCTCCGGCACCCTGCTCGGCGTCTATCTGCCGATCTGGCTGATGATCGGCTTCCTCGTGCTGGGCTACTGGCTGACCACCAAAACGCCGCTTGGCCGCTACATCTACGCCATCGGCGGCAATGAGTCTGCCGCCCGCCTCGCCGGCGTGCCGATCGTGAAAGCGAAAATATTCGTCTATGCCTTCTCCGGCCTGTGCGCGGCGTTTGTCGGCCTGATCGTCGCATCACAGCTGCAAACCGCGCACCCGATGACCGGCAACATGTTTGAGATGGACGCCATCGGCGCCACCGTGCTCGGCGGTACCGCGCTGGCCGGCGGCCGTGGTCGGGTGACCGGGTCCATTATCGGCGCCTTCGTCATCGTCTTCCTTGCCGACGGCATGGTGATGATGGGCGTTAGCGACTTCTGGCAGATGGTGATTAAAGGCGTGGTGATCGTCACCGCTGTGGTCGTCGACCAGTTCCAGCAGAAGTTGCAGAGCAAGGTCATCCTGATGCGCCGCCACGAGGAGAAACTGGCCGCCATCCCCCCCAACGGCGCCACCTCCAGCTAACCGGCAACGATTCACATCTTCCGCCGGGCCTGGTGCCCGGCTCAGCGAAAGGGAAAAAATATGCAACGAGATTTCCAGAACAAAACGGTGGTGATCACCGGCGCCTGCCGCGGCATCGGCGCAGGTATTGCGGAGCGCTTTGCCCGCGACGGCGCGAATCTGGTGATGGTCTCCAACGCCGAGCGCGTTCACGAGACCGCCGAAACCCTGCGTCAGCGCTATCAGGCGGATATTTTATCGCTGCAGGTCGATGTCACCGATGAAGCCCAGGTGCAGTCGCTGTATGAGCAGGCCGCCGCGCGCTTCGGCACCATTGACGTCTCCATTCAGAACGCCGGAGTGATCACCATCGATTACTACGACCGGATGCCAAAAGCCGATTTCGAAAAAGTGCTGGCGGTCAACACCACCGGCGTGTGGCTGTGCTGCCGCGAGGCGGCCAAATATATGGTGAAACAGAATCACGGCAGCCTGATCAATACCTCTTCCGGCCAGGGGCGACAGGGCTTTATCTACACGCCGCATTATGCCGCCAGCAAAATGGGCGTGATCGGCATTACCCAAAGCCTGGCTCACGAGCTGGCGCCGTGGAATATCACCGTCAACGCCTTCTGCCCGGGCATTATTGAAAGCGAAATGTGGGATTACAACGATCGCGTGTGGGGCGAAATTCTCAGCACCGAGCAGAAGCGCTACGGCAAGGGCGAACTGATGGCCGAGTGGGTCGAGGGCATTCCGATGAAACGCGCCGGTAAACCGGAAGACGTGGCCGGGCTGGTGGCCTTCCTCGCCTCCGACGACGCACGCTACCTCACCGGGCAGACCATCAATATCGATGGCGGTTTGATTATGTCGTAATTCCCCGCGGGTTAGCGGGCCCCATCGCCCGAATAAGGCGTCCCGCATTGGCGCCACCACGCCGGGACGGCCCCCCGGTGGCGTTACGCTTACCGGGGCTACGTAACACCGCCGAAAGGTTGCCCGGATAAGGCGCTACGCGCCGCCATTCGGGAAAAAGGGCTCCCGACGTTCGACACTATATTGAAGAGAGTAAACATTATGATCGGTAAAGATTTTGCACAGCAGCTGTTTAACCTGCAGGGGCGCGTCGCCTTCGTCACCGGCGCCGGCAGCGGTATCGGCCAGACCATCGCCTGCAGCCTCGCCAGCGCGGGTGCGCGGGTAGTCTGTTTTGATCTTCGCGACGACGGCGGGCTGGCGGAAACGGTCAGCCATATTGAATCCATCGGCGGTCAGGCTTGTTCTTATACCGGCGATGTCCGCCAGATTGCCGACCTGCGCGCCGCCGTCGCGCTGGCCAAAAACCGCTTTGGCCGCCTCGACATCGCCGTCAACGCCGCCGGGATCGCCAACGCCAATCCGGCGCTGGAGATGGAGAGCGAGCAATGGCAGCGGGTGATCGATATCAATCTCACCGGCGTATGGAACTCCTGCAAAGCTGAAGCGGAACTGATGCTGGAGTCCGGCGGCGGGTCGATTATTAATATCGCCTCGATGTCGGGGATTATCGTTAACCGCGGCCTCGACCAGGCACATTACAACTGCTCTAAAGCCGGCGTGATCCATCTGTCGAAAAGCCTGGCGATGGAGTGGGTGGGCAAAGGGATCCGCGTCAATTCCATCAGCCCGGGATATACCGCCACGCCGATGAATACCCGTCCGGAGATGGTGCACCAGACCCGCGAGTTTGAAAGCCAGACGCCGATGCAGCGAATGGCGAAGGTGGAAGAGATGGCCGGCCCGGCGCTGTTCCTCGCCAGCGACGCCGCCTCGTTCTGCACCGGCGTAGACCTGGTGGTCGACGGCGGGTTTGTCGGCTGGTGATCCTCTCCTGCTTCAGGGCGCCACGCTGCGGCGCCCCTCTCCATCCCTGCCGTTAAACCAGCGGATACTGTTGAAATACCGGCAGCGCCTCCCCCTTCTCCGCCAGCGCGCGGATATGAGGAAACGCCGCTGCCGACACCACCGCCGGGATCATCAACTGGATAAAGGACCAGACCACCGTGCTGGTGACCAGCACCTGATCCGGCTGCGCGGCGGCGGCGCGGTCTGCCAGCCGGGCGTCCCATTCCCGACAGGCGGCGAGCAGTTGGCCGGTCACCCGGGCTATCCACGGCTGATGCTGCTTCTCTTCCGGCCGCAGACGGTGCTCATAAACATGCTGGACCGCTTTTTCACTGGCGGCGAGGATCACCCCCAGCAGGTGCAGATCGCGGGCCAGCGCCTCGGGATGCGCGGGAAGCAGCCGGCGCCCGGTGGGATTGGTCGTTTCGAAATAGTGGAGGATCAGGGTGGAGTCCATCAGTTGCGTCCCGTTATCGAGCACCACCGTCGGCGCCTTGACCACCGGATTAATACGGGAAAATTCGTCAAAGCCGCTAAAGACCGAGAGCGGCAGGCTCTCGAATTCCACGCCATAGAGCGCCAGAGAAACCGCCACGCGTCTTACATAAGGTGAATCCATCATACCAATGAGTTTCATCGTCACTCCTGCCTGCGATAAAGGGGTTGCGGCTTTACCTTACTGGAAAACCGAGGCCGCGAATATCACGGGATACTTACCGCAATGGTTAGTCAAACTAACAGATTGGCGATTCGCGGTAGCCCTCCAGTTCCCCTTGTGCTATACCGACTGAGGCAGCATTTGGCTCCTTTTCAGCTTGTTTGCAGCGGCTTTAAAAGCCGCTAACCCGGTAGTAACGTTAACGTATCGACTCACTGACAGAGAAACCACCATGGCAGATTTTCCCCCTGTCGCCAGCCTGCGCAGCTTTGAGGCGGTGGCGCGCCTCGGCAGCGTGACGCAGGCCGCCCACGAGTTGAGCGTGACCCATTCGGCGGTCAGCCAGCACATCAAACAGCTGGAAGCGCTGGTCGGCGTCACGCTCTTTATCCGCCACGGCCGCGGGGTGCGCATCACGGAAGAAGGACGGCTCTATGCCCTGCAAATCCGCGAGGCGTTACAGCACATCGCCGACGCCACGCGCATGGTGCAGATCAAACCCCGCACCCTGGAAGTGACCCTGGCGACGCTCCCCTCCTTTGGCTGCCACTGGCTGCTGCCGCGGCTGGCGCGCTTTCAGGCGCGGCATCCGCAGATCGCGGTGCGCCTGCTGACCAGCCTGGCGGTGGTTAACCTGCAACAGGAGGGTATTGATCTGGCCATTCGCATGGGGCAAGGCGACTGGGAGGGGATGGAAAGCCGGCATCTGTTTGCCGATGAACAACTGGTGGTGGCCGCGCCGCACTATCGCAGCGGCGACCTGCCGACCACCCCGCAGGCGATCGCCGCCAGCGATATTATTTTTTCCATGGAGTCCTGGCATGCCTGGTGCAGCCAGGCGGGACTGGAAAAGCCGATCGTCCCCGCGGGCCTGCGTCTGAACGACTCCAATCTGGTGCTGGAGGCGGTCCGCCTGGGGGCCGGCGTAGCGCTGGAGCGGCGCTCGCTGGTGGCGGGGGCGATAGCCCGCGGCGAGCTTGTGCAGCTCACCGCCGTCACCGTCCCCTACCCCTGGCACTACTGGCTAACCGTCTCCCCGCAGGCGGAGAACCGGCCGGAAGTCGCCCGGTTCATCGCCTGGCTGGGGGAGGAGATCGCCCTCTGGCGCCAGCAAATCAGCGCTTAGCCTTCGGCCGAAGGCGGCAGGCCCGTCCGGGCGGCGTGCTCCTGGGAGAGACGCCAGAAATCGTGCCCGGCGGGATACTGATAAAGTCGCAGGGAAAACTGTCCGGCCACCGCGGTAATGTACTCAAATATCGCCGACTGGGTGTTTTCGTAGTCTTTCCACAGCGTCGAGGAGGTGAAGCAGTAAATCTCCAGCGGGATGCCCGACGGCGACGGTTTCAGCGTTCTCGCCACAATGTACATCTCCTTAATAATATCCGGTCGCTCGGCGAGATAGTGCATCAGATAGTGGCGAAACAGGGTCAGGTTGGTCAGCCCGTTATCGACAAACCAGCGGTCGGCCACGCCGCCGGGATCCCGGCCGTCAAGCAGCGTGCCCAAAGGCTCACTCACCCCGCGGATGGTTAGCATCGAGGAGAGCATCTCCTGGTCGAGAAAACGCACCGAGTGCTGATCGATGGCGATACTGCGCATGATCCGCCGCGCCCCGGAGGAGAACATCGCCTGCCAGTTGGTATAGGTCTCGGTGAGGAAATTCTTCGTCGGGATGCGGGAGATCGTATTGTCCCAGTTGCGGATGGTAATGGTGTGCAGCGCGATGTCCGTCACTTCACCGCTGAGGTTCTTGTCAGGCATTTCAATCCAGTCCCCCAGCTGGAGCACGTCGTTAGACGACAACTGAACGTTCGCCACCAGCGACAGCAGGGTATGCTGGAACACGATCATCAGCACTGCCGCCACGGCCCCCAGACTGGAGATAATAATGATCGGCGATTTGTTCGACATCACGGCGAGGATCATAATCGCCGCCAGGATGTGAACTAAGATTTTGCCTATCTGGATATAGCCCTTAATGGAATGATTTTTACGTTTGGTCTTTCGCAGATAAGAGCTGTTGACAATATCCAGCATCTCGTTGAAAAACACCGACATAAAAATAAAAAACAAGATCCCGCAGATGGTATTAATCGCCGTCACCAGCGATGCCGGCATCGCCGGCATAAACTGCAGGACGTAATAGACGATAATAACCGGAATGAAATTGGACAGTTTTTCGGCGATGCGTCGATCCTTCTCCAGCGGCACATCCTGTTTGTGGCTACTAAAGAAGACCTTACGCACCACTTTAATCAGCAAGAACTTGCATAAAAGATGGGCAAATATGCCGGAGACCAGCAGCAGAATAAGATTAAACCCCACCGCCAGCGCCGGATTACTCTCAATAAACGTCAGTAGATGATTCACATACGCCATGCTATATCGCCTGAATAACTATGCCATTTCGCTGACTGCTTTATCACAAGGGCATATATTTGGAAAATAAATCAATCCGCATCATGGCATATCGCTTAGCGTAACGTCCATGCGCGCACCGCTTCTAATCATTCACAGAAAATATGTCAGAGTTTGCATTAATCATTCCCTACGCTCACTATAAAGAGGCTTGTTATGAGGACGGAATAAGTCCAGGAGGAAACATGTTTAAAGCGCTTACCGCTATCATCACCTTAGCCGCCTCCGCCAGCGTCATGGCGCAAGGCGATGTCACGTTGAACAGTCTGGCCCACGATGCCGCCACCCGGGCGTCGTTTAACCAGATGGTCAAAGGCCATCAGCTGCCCGCCTGGGTAACCACCGGCGGCACCGGTTCACCGGCGCAGACGGTGAAGCTGGGTAGCGAATCCTGGCAGGTGTTAAGCGCCTGCAAACCCCACGACTGCGGTCATGAACGTATCGCGGTGATCTGGTCCGAGAAAAGCCAACAGATGTCGGGCGTGTACTCGGTGGTCGATGAAAAAACCGACCAGGAGAAGCTGACCTGGCTTAACGTCAGCGATGCCCTGTCCATCGATGGCAAAACCGTGCTGTTTGCCGCCCTCAGCGGTAGCCTCGACAACCATCCGGACGCCTTTAACTACCCGTAACCGCCCGTCGCCCCCGTCAGCCTTTTCCCGACGGGGGATCCCCTGATTAGCCATCCGGGAACATCACGCTGTTCCCCGGCGCTTCCCTGTGCAGATGGATAAAGTTCAGGTGCCGTTCGTACTGGTCGAGAATATCGGTGATCACCTGCTCTTTGCTGTAGTCCATCAGGTCGTTACCCTGACTGCCCTCCAGCAGGAAGGTCTCCAGCCGGTAATAGGTGGATTTCCCGCTGCGCGCCCGATAGGTAAAGCCCGGCACCGAGTACTGCTGCGGCCAGATCTTGTAGATAAAGTTCTGCTCGTCGCCCATGTGCACCAGCAGATCGAGGTGGCCCAGGTTCTCGCCCTCTTCCGGCGGCAGGCTCTTCAGTTCCACCGCGGCGCCGCGCAGCCGCAGCTCCTGGGCTACCTCTTCCATCGCCGGGTAGCACACCGTCTCCATCATCTGTTTGGTATAACGCGTGCCCGGGTAATTCATCAGCCGCGACAGGCGCTTCTTCCAGCTCAGACGATCCTGGAGGCCCATCGGACGCGGGGCGGTGTCGCGACTGGCGCTGACCCGGCGGTAATCTTCCACTTTCAGGGATTTATACAGTCCGGCCATCACGAAGAAAATCACAAAGCTGAACGGCAGACCCATGATCACCGTGGTGTTCTGCAGCGCCGAGATGCCGTTGGTCATCAGCATCCCGAGGGTCAACAGACCGATGGCCACCGACCAGAAGATGCGCAGCCAGTTCGGGGCGTCGCTGTTGATGTCCTTCAGCTTCGAGGTGAAGTTCCCCAGCACCAGCGCGCCGGAGTCGGCGGAGGTGACGTAGAACAGCAGACCGGTAATGGTCGCCACCGACGCGCTAAAGGTAAACGCCGGGTACTGCGCCAGCAGGCTGTAGAATCCGCGTTCCGGGTGGACCATCGCCTCCTCGGCAAAGGCCGCGTCGCCGTGAATAATCTCATACAGCGCGCTGTTGCCGAACACCGATAGCCACAGCAGGGTAAAGGTGAAGGGAATAATCAGGGTGCCCATCACAAACTGGCGGATGGTGCGCCCGCGCGAAATGCGCGCCAGGAACAGGCCCACAAACGGCGACCAGGCCACCCACCACGCCCAGAAAAAGAGCGTCCAGTTATTCATCCATTCCACCGGCCGGTCGAAGGCGAAGCTGTTCAGCGTCATCCCCATAAAGCGATTGACGTAGTCGCCGACGTTCAGCACTAACGCATTGAGCAGGAAGGAGGTATCGCCCATGAACAGCACGAACAGGATCAGCCCCAGCGCGAGGGCGACGTTCAGCTCGGAGAGCACGCGGATGCCCTTGTCCACCCCGGAGGTGACCGAGATGGTGGCGATGATCACCGACAGCGCAATCAGGGCCGCTTTCGCCGCCAGCGAGTCCGGAATATCGAACAGCACGCTCAGACCGTAGTTGAGCTGCACGACGCCGATACCGAGGGTGGTGGCGATGCCGAAGATGGTGCCGATCACCGCCGCAATATCGACGCTGTGGCCGATGGGCCCATTGATCCGTTTGCCAAAAATCGGGTACAGCGCCGAGCGGATGGTGAGCGGCAAATTATAACGATAGCTAAAGTATCCCAGCGCCATGCCCATCAGGGCATACATTGACCAACCGGTTAAGCCATAGTGAAACAGCGTCCAGACCATCGCCTGGCGCGCCGCCTCGATGGTCTGCCCCGCCCCTTCCGGCGGCTGCATATATTGCGTCACCGGCTCGGCGACCGAGAAGAACATCAGGTCGATACCGATCCCGGCGGCAAACAGCATCGCCGCCCAGCTCAGCAAGCTGAACTCGGGCTTGGACTGCTCCGGGCCGAGCTTCACCGAGCCGAAGCGCGAGCAGGCAATGCAGACGACAAAGACGATATACAGCGTCGCCGCCAGCAGATAGTACCAGCCGAAGGTTTTCGACACCCAGTTGAGGGTGCGCCCAATCCACTCGGCAGAAAAATCGCGAAAAAAGATCGTCATCAGGGAAAACAACAAAATCAGTCCGGCCGAGGTATAAAAAACCACCGGATTGATTTTGTCCTTTTCTCTGTTTTGCGAAAGATCTGTCATCCAGTATCCCCACTGTTTTTGTAACTATTAAAATTCAATAACGTAACAATTAAGACACATTTTATATTGAACGTCCAATCAAAAACCGCTTTAATAGTTAACCAACGCTGATGAATGGAGTGGCAAAAATGCCCAAACTGGGGATGCAGCCAATCCGGCGCAGGCAACTGATCGACGCCACGCTGGACGCTATAAATGAAGTCGGAATGCATGATGCGACCATCGCGCAGATCGCCCGACGGGCGGGCGTATCGACGGGGATCATCAGTCACTATTTCAAAGATAAAAATGGTCTGCTGGAGGCGACCATGCGCGACATCACCAGCCAGCTGCGCGACGCGGTGCTCAACCGTCTGCACGCCCTGCCGGACGGCAGCGCCAGCCAGCGCCTGCAGGCGATTGTCGGCGGCAACTTTGATGAGACGCAGATCAGCAGCGCGGCGATGAAGGCCTGGCTGGCCTTCTGGGCCAGCAGCATGCACCAGCCGATGCTTTATCGGTTACAGCAGGTCAGCAGCCGTCGGCTGCTGTCGAACCTGGTGTACGAATTCCGCCGCGAGCTGCCGCGCGAGCAGGCGCAGGAGGCCGGCTACGGGCTGGCGGCGCTGATAGACGGCCTGTGGCTGCGGGCGGCGCTCAGCGGCAAACCGCTGGATAAGACGCTGGCGCAGTCGCTGACCAGCCACTTTATTCGTCAGCATTTACCGAACCCATAACCGAGGAGGCGTTATGTCCCGAATGGCAGAACAGCAGCTTTATATTAATGGTGGTTATACATCGGCCACCAGCGGTCGCACCTTCGAGACCATCAACCCTGCCACTGGCGAGGTGCTGGCGACCGTTCAGGCTGCCGGACGCGAGGATGTCGACCGCGCCGTCGAGAGCGCGCAGCGTGGGCAAAAAATCTGGGCGGCGATGACCGCCATGGAACGCTCGCGCATCCTGCGTCGCGCCGTCGACCTTCTGCGCCAGCGCAACGATGAGCTGGCGCGGCTGGAGACGCTGGATACCGGGAAACCCCTCAGCGAAACCGCCGCCGTCGATATCGTCACCGGCGCCGACGTGCTGGAGTATTACGCTGGCTTGATCCCGGCGCTGGAAGGTAGCCAGATCCCGCTGCGCGACAGTTCCTTCGTCTATACCCGTCGCGAACCGCTGGGGGTGGTAGCCGGGATCGGCGCGTGGAACTACCCGATCCAGATCGCCCTGTGGAAATCGGCGCCAGCGCTGGCCGCCGGCAATGCGATGATTTTCAAACCGAGCGAGGTCACCCCGCTCACCGCCCTCAAGCTGGCGGAAATTTACAGCGAAGCGGGCCTGCCGGACGGGGTGTTTAACGTCCTGCCGGGGATCGGCGCGGAGACCGGCCAGTATCTGACCGAACATCCGGGTATCGCCAAAATCTCCTTCACCGGCGGCGTCGCCAGCGGCAAAAAAGTGATGGCCAACTCCGCGGCCTCGTCGCTGAAAGAGGTCACCATGGAGCTGGGCGGTAAATCGCCGCTGATTATCGCGGACGATGCCGACCTCGACCTCGCCGCCGATATCGCCATGATGGCCAACTTCTACAGCTCCGGTCAGGTGTGCACCAACGGCACCCGGGTGTTTGTCCCGGCGAAACAGAAGGCGGAATTCGAGCACAAGATCCTCGAACGCGTGGGCCGCATCCGCCCCGGCGATCTGTTTGCCGATGACACCAACTTCGGCCCGCTGGTCAGCTTCCCCCATCGCGACAACGTTCTGCGCTATATCGAGAGCGGCAAACGCGAAGGCGCGCGCCTGCTGTGCGGCGGCGAGGCGCTGAAAGGCGACGGTTTCGATAACGGCGCGTGGGTCGCCCCGACGGTGTTTACCGACTGTAGCGACGAGATGACTATCGTGCGCGAAGAGATCTTCGGCCCGGTTATGTCGATCCTCAGCTATACCGACGAAGCGGAGGTCATTCGCCGCGCCAACGCCACCGAATACGGCCTCGCCGCCGGCGTGGTGACGCCCAACCTCAACCGTGCCCACCGTCTTATCCACCAGCTGGAAGCCGGCATCTGCTGGATCAACAGCTGGGGGGAATCCCCGGCGGAGATGCCGGTTGGCGGCTATAAGCACTCCGGCATTGGCCGCGAGAATGGCGTCATGACGCTGCAGAGTTACACCCAGGTGAAGTCCATCCAGGTTGAGATGGGTAAATTCCAGTCCATATTTTAACCGGGAGGTTTTTTTGCAATTTGACTACATCATTATTGGCGCCGGCTCCGCCGGCAACGTTCTGGCGACACGACTGACTGAAGATCCAAACACCACCGTCCTGCTGCTGGAAGCCGGCGGCCCGGACTACCGGTTCGACTTCCGCACCCAGATGCCCGCCGCGCTGGCTTACCCGCTGCAGGGCAAACGCTACAACTGGGCCTACGAAACCGAACCTGAGCCGTACATGAACCATCGCCGCATGGAGTGCGGACGCGGCAAAGGGCTCGGCGGCTCCTCGCTGATCAACGGCATGTGCTACATTCGCGGTAACGCGATGGATCTGGATAACTGGGCCAAAGAGCCGGGTCTGGAACACTGGAGCTATCTCGACTGCCTGCCCTACTACCGGAAAGCGGAAACCCGCGATATCGGGCCTAACGACTACCACGGCGGCGATGGCCCGGTGAGCGTGACGACACCGAAGCCGGGCAATAATCCGCTCTTCGAGGCGATGGTTGAAGCCGGGGTGCAGGCGGGCTATCCGCGTACCGACGATCTCAACGGCTACCAGCAGGAAGGCTTTGGCCCGATGGACCGCACCGTGACGCCGCAGGGCCGTCGCGCCAGTACCGCCCGCGGCTATCTCGACCAGGCGCGAGGGCGCCCGAACCTGACCATCCGCACCCATGCGCTGACCGATCACATTATTTTTGCCGGCAAGCGCGCGGTGGGCGTCGAGTGGCTGGAGGGAGAAAGCACGATCCCGTCAAAAGCGACGGCCAACAAAGAGGTGCTGCTGTGCGCCGGGGCGATTGCCTCGCCGCAGATCCTGCAGCGCTCCGGCGTGGGTAACCCGGAGCTGCTCAGGCAGTTCGATATCCCGGTGGTGCACGATCTCCCCGGCGTGGGTGAGAACCTGCAGGACCATCTGGAGATGTATCTGCAATATGAATGCAAAGAGCCGGTGTCGCTCTACCCGGCGCTACAGTGGTGGAACCAGCCGAAGATCGGCGCCGAGTGGCTGTTCGGCGGCACCGGCATCGGCGCCAGCAACCAGTTCGAAGCAGGCGGTTTTATCCGCAGCCGCGCAGAGTTCGCCTGGCCGAACATTCAGTACCACTTCCTGCCGGTGGCGATTAACTACAATGGCTCCAACGCGGTGAAAGAGCACGGCTTCCAGTGCCACGTCGGTTCAATGCGTTCGCCCAGCCGCGGCCACGTGCGCCTGAAGTCGCGCGACCCGCACGCCCATCCGGCGATCCTGTTTAACTATATGTCCCATGAGCAGGACTGGCAGGAGTTCCGCGACGCCATCCGCATTACCCGCGAAATCATGAACCAGCCGGCGCTGGATAAGTATCGCGGCCGCGAAATCAGTCCGGGAACAGAATGCCAGAGCGATGCCGAGCTGGATGAGTTTGTGCGCAACCACGCCGAGACCGCGTTCCACCCGTGCGGGACCTGTAAGATGGGTTACGACGAGATGGCGGTGGTCGATGGCGAGGGCCGCGTCCACGGTCTGGAAGGCGTGCGGGTGGTCGATGCCTCGATTATGCCGCAGATCATCACCGGCAACCTCAACGCCACCACCATTATGATCGGCGAGAAGATGGCCGACGCCATTCGCGGCCGCCAGCCGCTGCCGCGCAGCACCGCGGCGTATTATGTCGCTGGCGACGCGCCGGTTCGCCGCTAATCGTCTATGCCGCACTTGTCCTTTCCCATGCGGAAAGGACACTCCTCACCTTTCCAGCATCCCTTAGCGCTCAAGGCACGGCTGAATAATGCTATCAACAGCAGCATTCACCTGTTTTGCACCGGATATCAGGGTGATACTTATCGTCCTCGCCCCAGCCACCTGGTACATATCGATCTGGGCGACTCGTGTGCCGTACTGCGAAATATCAAAGAAGTTTGGCGCATTCTGCTCAGGGAAGATGCGCTCAACCTCATAGCCTTGCGGCTTCAGGGCGCTGCGTATGCAGTCATAGCGCCACTGCAGCCCCGGCCGATCGGATACTGAATAGGACTGATAGACGGTTTTGTCGCCGAAGGGGTGAATGACTCCGCAGGCCACCAGCAGAACGGCAATGGCCATCACGCCGTAAATTCTCATTATATTTCCATAACATAAAGACGCACCCGACATGAGCGCTGACGCTTTCTGCAGCAAAAGGTACGCTGTCCAAACTATAAATTCAACTTTTTGTTGATAATTAAACATTATGCGTATAATTTAATCCTGTCAGCGTATCTCCCATGGTAAAATGGCGCTCCGGGATCGCTTCCTGATCACGATGCAAGCAAAGGATCATCCATGACATCAGAGTACACACAGCAGGTTGCACAGATTGCCGGGCCGCTTGAAGCAGCCATGGACGCTATGGCGGGGACATTATCAGCGAATCAGGAGGTGGTGTTGCATAATCTCACTACCCCTGAACATTCTATTATCAAAATCATTAACGGACATGTTAGCGGCAGGGGTAATGGCGATCATTTGTTAGCCGGTCCGGAAAAAGATACCGGTTTTGCGCTGCTGCTGCAGAAGACGAATAACAACAAGCCGAGAACCATAAGCGATTATAAAACCGTCACCGCTTCAGGGAAAACGCTCAATAGCGCATCGACAATTTATTACAGCGAAGAGGGATATCCGCTTATCGCCTTCTGTATTAATGTCGATCCCTCACCTTATGAGCAAATACGCAAAAGCCTTGACGCGCTGCAGCCATCGCCATCGGAGGCCGCTGAGGCGGTCGATCTTAATTTGGGTGGGCTGATCGATCAGTCAATTCAGGAAATCATTGATAAATATTCAGTGCCGGGTAAAAAAATACAAAAAGCGCAGCGTTTAAAAATTGTCGCTGAAATGCATACGAAAGGTATTTTCAAGATGCGCGGGGGCGTGCAGCAGGCGGCTCAGGCCCTGGGGGTAACACGATATACGGTTTATAATGACCTTGAGGTGATGAATGAAAAATAATTCACAGCAGCGCATTCGCTTTTATCAGGTCGATGCTTTCTCAAAAGGCCCCTTTACCGGCAATCCCGCCGCGGTTTGTTTGCTGGAGGCGTGGCCTGAAGATAGCGTGCTGCAGCGCATTGCGACGGAAAACAACCTGTCGGAAACGGCCTTTGTTGTCAGGCAGCCTGACGGTTTCGGGTTACGCTGGTTTACCCCGGCCGTCGAGGTGGATCTCTGCGGTCATGCCACGCTGGCTGCGGCCAGCGTGCTGCTCAATCAACAAGCGCGCGAGCGGGTGCGTTTTTTCACTCGCAGCGGCGCGCTGGACGTCACGCTGCATGACGGAAAATATACCCTGGATTTTCCGCTGGTTGTTCCGTCCCCCATCGCCGCGCCGCAAGGGTTGTTCAAGGCCCTGGGGCTGGCTGAAGACGCAGGTGAAACCTGGCAAGCCTCCGATATTATTGTCGTCATTGATGACGAAGCGCTGCTGGACGCGCTCAAACCCGACTTTAACGCCTTGAATGCCTTCAACACTCGTGGCGTGGTGGTCACGGCCGCATCCCGGACCTTCGATTTTCGTTCTCGCTGGTTCGGTCCGCAGGTGGGAGTCAACGAAGATCCGGTCACCGGTTCGGCACATACTTTTCTGGCGCCGCTGTGGAGTGAAAAACTGGCGAAAAAAACCCTTCATGCCCAGCAAGGTGGCAACCGTAAGGGAGAACTCTTCTGCCACATAAAAGATAACGGACGTGTTGAACTATCAGGCGAAGCCTGTCTGGTTATTGAAGGTACCTTTATTCTGTAAATCGACGAACCTATAGCATCATATTAACTTAGCGGCGAACGCCTGTTCCCATCATATTAAATACGTCTGTTTAATATTTTGGTGAGGATCATTAAATAACGTCATCCGGGGTTTGCCGTTTCCAGCCCCGGAGCATTGATAATATCAGGTATTTTTATCCGTTACAGGCGAAAAAAAAATAATAAGCGTGCTTCCTGCGCAACAGAGTCTGCGGCAGGCATAGCCAGCTTCAGCCATAAAATGAGATTTTTAATGTTGTGTTAGCCAAAATGCCTGAACGGGTCTTTTAATGGTTATCACTGGAATCGTTACTTTAACTCTGGGTATTAAATAACAACTAGCAAGTCGTTCATCCCGACAATATTGCCGAGAACTCACCTCTGCCGGTGTCGGAATCGGGAGCACTGACAGGGCTAACAGAGATAATATCATGTTAACAAAACCAGATGATGAATCTAAGAAAAAGGCCACGCCCCTTGAACGTCGTATTGTGGTTATTACGTTAGTCGCCATGTTAATACTTTATTCGGTGTTAATTATGACCCACTTTCGATAACTGGTTAGTCTGTCATATTCTGCGGCCCACCGTGGCTTTCTTACAACAGGTAGCACAATGAAAAAGTTCGTTGCAGTATTCGGTTTGGCATTATTAACGTTCACCGTTGCGGGGTGTTCCAGCAATTATGTATTAGAGAAAAAAAATGGTGAGATGATTATCACCCACGGAAAACCCGAGGTCGATGACGATAATGGGTTAATCACCTATGAGGATATCGCGGGAAATGAACATGCCATTAACCGGGATCAAATTATTCAGATGATCGAGAAATAGCCTTTGTATGGGCAGTTGGCATGATGCACTCTGCCCATTCACCATACAGGCCTAACGAAATGACTCAAGGCGTTTGATCTGCTGCCCGTCGGCAGTAAAGTTCTCCGCCGCCAGCCATGCCCGCAGCGCCGCATCGCGCGCAGGCCACTCGCCGTCGATGATGGACAGCATATCGCTGTCGCGCGTCCGCCCTTTGCGCACCAGCCTCTGCCGCAGACGTCCTTCCCAGCTAAAGCCCAGCCGCTCGGCGGCCCGGCGCGAGGCGACATTCATCGAATCGCATTTCCACTCCAGCCGACGGTAGCCATGGTCAAAGCCGTTCTTCAGCAACAGCCAGACCGCTTCGGTACCCAGCGGGGTGTTTTTCATCCGTCGCGACCAGGTGACATGGCCGATCTCAACCGTGCCCATTTCCCGCTCGATCGCCATATAGCTGACGATGCCCACCGCCTGCTCGCTACGCAGGTCAACCACCGCATACGGCACCAGAGCATCATCATTCACCTTGCCCGCGATCCAGTGGGCGGTCGCCGCCACGCTCTCCGGCCGCGTAGACGCCAGCCACGTCCAGTCGCTGTTGTCGCCGAGCGCATAGGCGGCAAACAGATCCGCCGCATGACGGTCAACGTCCAGCGGCTCCAGTCGACAAAAACGGCCATTTAACGCCGTCCGCCGCAGGACTTGCGCCCCCTGCCAGCCAGGAACAAGGTCGTTCACCTGCTGGCCAAACTCATTGATTTCCGGCACACCCACCTCCTTGCAATAGACAATTTGTTATAGCAAGAAGCCAGAAGCGGAGAAAGACGCTTCTGCGCGGCCGGCAATAACCTGTCGTTCTTGAATATGCATTTTTAGCATAAGGATATCCTTATTTTGACTTTACGCCTTTTGGCAAGCGGCCTAACGTAGCGAGGCATAAAAAATTAAAACAACCATTTTTCAGGGATTGCACATGACCAAAAAACTGTTGCCTTTACTGGTATTGACGGCGCTCACCGCCGCCGCGCATGCCGCTACACCGCCCAACACGCTGGTGGTCGCCCAGGGTCTCGACGATATCGTCAGCCTCGACCCGGCGGAAGCGAACGAACTCTCCAGCATTCAGACGGTCCCCAGCCTCTATCAGCGTCTGGTGCAGCCGGACCGCAACAACCCTGAAAAAATCGTACCGATCCTCGCCGAAAGCTGGCAGGCCGATCCGGCGGCGAAAACCCTGACCATCAAACTGAAGCCGGATGCTAAATTCGCCTCCGGTAATCCGCTGCGCCCGGAAGATGTGATTTTCTCTTACACCCGTGCGGTGACGCTGAATAAATCGCCGGCGTTTATTCTCAACGTGCTCGGCTGGCAGCCGGACAACATCGCCAGCCAGCTGAAAAAGATTGATGACCATACCCTGACGCTGCACTGGACCGCCGACGTCAGCCCGGCGGTGGCGCTGAATATTCTCTCCACCCCTATCGCCTCCATCGTTGATGAAAAACAGGTAGCGCCGAACGCGAAAAATAATGACTTCGGCAACGACTGGCTGAAGATGCACTCGGCGGGCAGCGGGGCCTATAAAATGCGCGTCTACCAGCCGCATCAGGCCATCGTGCTGGAAGCCAACGCCAGCTCCCCCACCGGCGCGCCGAAGATCAAGAGCATCATTATTAAAAACGTCCCCGACCCGGCTTCCCGCCGCCTGCTGATCCAGCAGGGGGATGCCGACGTGGCCCGCGATCTCGGCGCTGACCAGATTGCCGCCCTGCAGGATAAACCCGGCGTGAAGGTGCTGAGCATCCCGTCCGCCGAGCAGAACTATCTGGTGTTTAATACCGCCAACAGCGCCAACCCGCTGCTGAATAATCCGGCCTTCTGGGAGGCGGCGCGCTGGCTGGTCGATTATGAGGGCATCACCAAAAACCTGCTGAAAGGCCAGTACTTTATTCACCAAAGCTTCCTGCCGGCCGGCCTGCCGGGGGCGCTGGAAACCAATCCGTTCACCTTCGACCCGCAAAAAGCTAAGGCTATCCTCGATAAAGCGGGCATTAAGGATGCCCACTTCACCCTCGACGTGGAGAACAAACCGCCGTTTATCACCATCGCCCAGTCGCTGCAGGCCAGCTTTGCCCAGGGCGGGGTGAAAGTGGATCTGCTGCCGGCCGCCGGCAGCCAGGTTTATGCCCGGGTACGCGCGAAGCAGCATCAGGCGGCGATCCGCCTGTGGATCCCGGACTACTTTGATGCGCATTCCAACGCCAGCGCCTTTGCCTGGAACGATGGTAAGTCCAGCACCGTGGCCGGGCTCAACGGCTGGCAGATCCCTGAGCTGAATAAAGCCACCCTCGCCGCGGTGGCGGAGCCGGACCCGGCGAAACGCCTCGATCTGTACAAAACGATGCAGGAATCCCTGCTGCAGCATTCGCCATACGTCTTTATTGACCAGGGGAAAACCCAGATCGTGGTGCGCGATAACGTGAAGGGCTATCAGCAGGGGCTGAACGCCGATATGGTCTGGTACGATAACGTCACCAAGTAAGCGGGTTTTGGTCACCGGGTCCGGCGGCCTCGCCTGCCCGGATGACCGTTTCGCCACCCGGGCCCGGCGGGCGTCGCGCCGCCGGGAATCATGTTGATATACCAGGAATTTCCATTTTCCATGCCATCGTTTTCCACTCACCTTACCCGCCTGCTGCAGGGGCTGTTGACGCTGCTGCTCACGCTGTTCGGGCTGTTGCTGGTCACCTTCTCGCTCTCCGCGCTGTCGCCCGTCGACCGCGTACTGCAGATCGTCGGCGACCATGCCAGCCAGTCGACCTATGACCAGGTTCGCCATCAGCTGGGTCTCGACCAGCCGCTGCCGGTGCAGTTCTGGCACTACCTGGTCAACCTGGCTCATGGCGATCTTGGCATCGCCAGCGCCACCGGCCAGCCGGTGCTCCACGATCTGCTGGCGGTCTTCCCGGCGACCCTTGAGCTGGCGACCCTGGCGCTGATCGTCGGCGCGGTACTGGGCATCGTCGCCGGGGTGCTGTGCGCCCGTTACGCCGGTTCGCCGTGGGATCTGGCGGTGCGCACCTTTACCCTGTTGGGCAACTCGGTGCCCATTTTCTGGCTCGGCCTGCTGATGCTGGCCCTGTTTTACGCCCGGCTGCAGTGGGCGCCGGGCCCGGGTCGACTCGACGATATTTATCAGTATACCGTCGAGCCGCGCAGCGGTTTTGCGCTGATCGACACCTGGCTCTCCGGCGATACCGCGGCGTTTAAAAATGCCATCGGCCATCTGGCGCTGCCGGTGCTGGTGCTGGCCTATTACTCGCTGGCGAGCATCACCCGCCTGACCCGCTCCGCCTGCCTGAGCGAGATGAACAAAGAGTACATTCTGCTGGCGCGGGCCAAAGGGGCCGGAGAGATGACGATTTTGCTGCGCCACGTCCTGCCCAATATCCGCGGCACTCTGCTGACGGTGACCGCTCTCGCCTGGACCTCCATGCTCGAAGGGGCGGTGCTCACCGAAACCGTCTTCTCGTGGCCGGGGATCGGCCGCTACCTCACCACCGCGCTGTTCGCCGGGGATACCACGGCGATCATGGGCGGCACGCTGCTGATTGGCGTGAGTTTTGTGCTGATCAATAACCTGACCGACCTGCTGGTGCGGTTAACCGATCCGAGGGTGCGCTGATGCCGACTTATCTGTTTTTACGCCGTCTGCGCCGCTCACCCGCCGCCTTCAGCGGCCTGACCCTGGTGATCCTGCTGGTACTGACCGCGCTGTTCGCCCCGTGGCTGGCGCCGCACGATCCCAACTGGCAGGATGCCGCCGCTCGTCTGCAGGGGCCCGGGGCGGGACACTGGCTCGGCACCGACAGCTACGGCCGCGACCTGCTGTCGCGCCTGCTCTACGGCACCCGCCCGGCGCTGGGTCTGGTGGCGCTGGTGACCGCCATTACCCTGCCCGTCGGGCTGCTGGTAGGTATCCTCTCCGGTTACTATGGCGGGTGGCTGGAGCGGATACTGATGCGGTTTACCGACGTGGTGATGTCGATGCCGCGCCTGATCCTCGCCTTCGCGTTCGTGGCGATGCTCGGCCCGGGGCTGGTCAACGGCGCGCTGGCGTTAGCCCTGACCACCTGGCCGGCCTACGCCCGTCAGGCGCGCAGCGAAATTCAGCGCCTGCGCCATAGCGACTACCTCGCCGCGGCGGAGATGCTGGGCATCCGCGGCTGGCGGCTACTGATTGGGCATATTCTGCCGCTGTGTCTGCCGTCGGCGATTGTCCGGCTGGCGCTCGATCTGGCGGGCATTATCCTCGCCGCCGCCGGTCTCGGCTTTCTCGGCCTGGGCGCCCGCCCGCCGATGGCGGAGTGGGGAGCGATGATTGCCGACGGGATGCAGGTGATTTTCGACCAGTGGTGGATCGCTGCCATCCCCGGCGCGGCGATCCTGCTCGCCAGCCTGGCGTTTAACCTGCTGGGCGATGGCCTGCGCGATATTCTGGAGCCGCAACATGACTGACATCCGACTGACCGTCCAGGGACTCGCCGTCGACTACCCCACCGCCCGGGTGGTGGACAACGTCAGCTTCACCCTCGGCAACGAGCGGCTGGCGCTGGTGGGCGAATCTGGCTCCGGCAAATCGATGACCGCCCGGGCGTTGATGGGCCTGGTGCGCAAGCCCGGGGTGGTGAGCGCCGAACGGCTGGAGGTGCTGGGGCGCGATGTGCTAACCCTCAGCGCCCGCGGCTGGCGCGCGCTGCGCGGCAACGATATCGCTATGGTGCTGCAGGATCCGCGCTATGCGCTAAATCCTGTGCAGTCCATTCAGACGCAGCTGGAAGAGGCGTTAACCCTGCATCAGCGTCTCAGCCGCCGTGGGCGCGCCGAGGCGGTTAAAGACGCCATCGCCGCCGTCGGTCTGGATCTGCCGGTCCTCAGCCGCTATCCCGGCGAGCTCTCCGGCGGGATGGGGCAGCGGGTGATGATCGCCCTCGCGCTGCTTAATAACCCGAAGGTGCTGATAGCCGACGAGCCAACTTCGGCCCTCGACGCCCGCCTGCGCAACCAGATCCTCGAGCTGCTGGTGGAGCAGTGCGCGCAGCGGCAGATGGCCATGCTACTGATCAGCCACGATCTGCCGCTGGTGGCCGCGCATTGCGATCGCGTGCTGGTGATGTACCGGGGGAGACAGGTCGATGAGATGCCGGCGCGGGCGCTACCGAGCGCGACGCACCCTTATACCCGCACCCTGTGGACCTGCCGGCCAAATGCGCACACCTACGGCCAGATGCTGCCGACCCTCGACAGAACCCAGGACTTTACGGAGACGGCCCATGGCGATCGTTAATCTTCAGGATTTGCAGGTAACATTCGGCGCGAAGACGGCGGTCTCTGCCGCCAGTTTCTGTGTCGACGCCGGGGAAACCTTCAGTCTGATCGGCGCCTCGGGCTGCGGTAAATCGACGATTTTGCGCGTGCTCGCCGGATTACAGCGCGAATGGCGCGGCAGCGTAGAACTGCTGGGCCAGGGCATCGCGCCGGGCGCCCGCTTTCAGGGCGCGCTGCGGCGCAACGTGCAGATGGTGTTTCAGGATCCGTACGCCTCGCTGCATCCCAACCATACTCTGTGGCGCACCCTGGCGGAGCCGCTGCAGATCCACGGCATCCGCGACGTTGCCCCGAGGGTGACCACCGCCCTTGAGCAGGTGGGTCTGGCCGCCGACGCCGTCCGCCGCTATCCACACCAGCTCTCCGGCGGGCAACGGCAGCGCGTAGCCATTGCCCGCGCCCTGCTGCTGCGCCCGCAGATCCTGCTGCTGGATGAGCCGACCTCGGCGCTGGATATGTCAGTGCAGGCGGAAATTCTCAATCTGCTTAACCGCCTGAAACAGGAGCACGGCATGACCTATCTGCTGGTGAGCCACGATGCCGACGTCATCGCCCATATGTCCGATCGGGCGGCGTTTATGGCGGAGGGTGTGATCCAGCGCTTTTTCGATCGCGAAGCGCTGGTCAACGGAGAACACCGGATGAGGTGAGGTCAGCGGATGCGCCGCTGTTTTGTCGGGTGGCGCTTCGCTTACCCGACCTGGGGTCCGTGCGGCCTGCCGTTAATTTACCCACTTGCGGCGACTGAAACTGCCGGTTTTCCCCCTCTCCCTGTGGGAGAGGGCCGGGGTGAGGGCAACAGAGCGCACCCTATCCCCGCTGCCCGGCGCCTTAGCCCGATGCGCCGTTGTTTTGTCGGGTGGCGCTCCGCTTACCCGACCTGGGATTCGTGCGACCTGTCGTTAATTTATTCACCATTGTTGCTGAAACTGCCGGTACTGGCGGCCTCAACATCGCTGAGACGTTCCCGGAAGGCCGGGGCAGCCCGCATGGATGCGGGCTGAGGGCCGTGTTTTGCAGGGATGCTGCCTCGGCCCGACCCGAAGCCTGCAGGGATAAGTCGAAGGCACCACGCAGTGGCGATGTTGCTGGCCGGAGCCCGGGGGTACAGGGGGCGGCGGCGACTGGCCGCCCCCTGTGCGCTCCCTGCGCCATGAGTGACATAACGCAGACAATTAACCGGGAGCGCAAACTACGCTGAAGCCACCGATAACATAAACAACCACACTGCAGTGCTTCCCCTCACCCTGGCCCTCTCCCGAAGGGAGAGGGAACCGTCCGGCTGGCGCTTAGGCCCATGCAAGCGCAGCGCCGCCGGGCAAGATATCAGGCACGGTATCCTTGATTTCGCCGGGTGGCGGCGTACGCCTTACCCGGCCTACAAACCCAAATCACCGCGGGTCCTGGGGCTGCTGAAACTGCCGGTGCTGGCGGCCTCAACATCGCTGAGACGTTCCCGGCAGGCCGGGGCAGCCCGCATGGATGCGGGCTGAGGGCCGTGTTTTGCAGGGACGCTGCCTCGGCCCGACCCGAAGCCTGCAGGGATAAGTCGAAGGCACCGCGCAGCGGCGATGTTGCTGGCCGGAGCCCGGGGGTACAGGGGGCGGCGGCGACTGGCCGCCCCCTGTGCGCTCCCTGCGCCATGAGTGACATAACGCAGACAATTAACCGGGAGCGCAATGTGCGCTGAAGCCACCGATAATATAAACAACCACACTGCAGTGCTTCCCCTCACCCTGGCCCTCTCCCGGAGGGAGAGGGCACCGTCCGGCTGGCGTTTAGGCCCGGCAAGCGTACTGCCAGGTAACGTTATCCGATGCCACTCCCCTACTTCGCCAGGCTGGCAAAGCGAGCAAAGACCGCATCAAAAATCGCCAGTCCTTGCGCCACCTGCTCAGCAGTAATGGTGCACGGCGGAACCACGTGAATGCGGTTCTCCACCACAAAGGCCAACAGCCCGGCCTCGGTTAAGGCCCCTTTGATCGCGGCCATGTCGGCGGCAGTCAGCGGCGTTTTTTGTTCACGGCTGCTCACCAGCTCCAGCGCCTGGAACAGGCCGCGACCACGCACCTCGCCGATAATGGCGTGCTTCTCCGCCAGCGCCTCGAGACCGGGGCGCAGCACCTCGTTGCCGATATAGGCCGCGTTCTCAACCACCTTCTCCTCTTTCATCGCGTCGATGGTGGCGACAATCGCCGCCATCGCCAGCGGATGGCCGGAGTAGGTCAGCCCGCCGGCAAAAAAGTGGTCGTCAAAATAGCGGGCAATCGGCTCGCTAATCAGCACCCCGCCCGCCGGCACGTAGCCCGCGTTAACCCCTTTGGCAAAGGTCACCAGATCCGGCACCACGCCATCCTGCTCGAAGGCGAACCAGCTGCCGGTACGGCCAAAGCCGGCCATCACCTCATCGAGGATCAGCACGATGCCAAACTCGTCGGCCAGGGCGCGCACACCCTGCATATAGCCTGCCGGCGGCACGAGGATCCCGGCGGTGCCGGGGATGGACTCCAGCAGGATCGCCGCGATGGCCGTCGGCCCCTCGCATTCAATGATCCGCCGCAGATGCGCCAGCGCGCGCTGGCACTCCTCTTCCTCGGTCGCGGCGTTGAACTCGCTGCGGTAAAGGTAGGGGTTGAAGAAGTGCACATGGCCGCGGGAGAACTCATTCGGCACCCGGCGCCAGTCGCCGGTGGCGGCAATCGCGCTGCCGGTGTTGCCATGATAGGAACGATAGGCCGACAGCACCTTGTCGCGCCCGGTATAGAGCCGCGCCATGCGAATCGCGTTCTCATTGGCATCTGCCCCAGCGTTGGTGAAGAACACCTTGCTGAAGCCCGCCGGCGCCAGGTCGACGATGCGCTTCGCCGCTTCGCCGCGGGCAAGGTTGGCGGTGGCGGGCGCGATGGTGACCAGGGTCTCCAGCTGCGCCTTCATGGCCGCCAGTACCCGGGGGTGCTGATAGCCAATGTTGACGTTCACCAGCTGGCTGCTGAAATCGAGCCAGGTATTCCCCTCGTAATCCCATAGCTCGCAGCCTTGCGCCCCGGCAATCACCAGCGGATGGAGATTGCCCTGCATCGACCATGAATGAAACACATAAGCGCGATCCAGCTGCCGAACTTCATCATTGCTTACCGCGACCTCGTTCTGTAGTGCCAGCTTCATACCCTGCCCTCTCTCATGTCGTTGTGGTTGGCTTCATCATTGGCCGCGGCAACGCAAAACGGATAGAGCCAGTGCGCGAAAAACGATGTGACACGGTGTCACATCCGCGTCCGCCGTCTGGCCCTGTGCCTTGCCGTCCGGCGTTTTTATAGTGGAGGGACAACCGCACAGGAGAATGACATGGCAACGAGCAACGTAGTGTTTATCACCGGGGCGACCTCGGGTTTTGGCGAAGCGGCAGCGCAGGTGTTTGCCGACGCGGGCTGGTCGCTGGTGCTGAGCGGGCGCCGCTATCCGCGACTGAAGGCCTTGCAGGACAGACTCGCCGCCCAGGTGCCGGTGCATATTATTGAGCTTGACGTTCGTGACAGCGAGGCGGTGGCTGCCGCCGTGGCGTCGCTCCCCGCCCCCTTCGCCGATGTCACCACCCTGATCAACAACGCCGGGCTGGCGCTGTCGCCGCTGCCGGCGCAGGAGGTGGCGCTGGAGGACTGGAAAACGATGATCGACACCAACGTCACCGGTCTGGTGACGATGACCCACGCCCTGCTGCCGACGCTGATACGCCATGGCGCCGGGGCGAGTATTATCAATATCGGCTCGATCGCCGGGCAGTGGCCCTATCCCGGCAGCCATGTGTATGGCGCCAGCAAGGCGTTTGTGAAGCAGTTCAGCTATAACCTGCGCTGCGATCTGCTTGGCACCGGCGTGCGGGTCACCGATCTGGCGCCGGGGATTGCCGAGACCGAATTTACCCTGGTGCGTACCAAAGGCGACCAGGCGGCATCGGATAAGCTCTATCGCGGCACCACGCCACTGAGCGCGCGCGATATCGCCGAGCAGATGTTTTATATCGCCACGTTGCCGGCGCATATGAACATTAACCGGGTGGAGGTGATGCCGGTGCGCCAGGCGTGGCAGCCGTTCGCCATCGATCGGGATTAAGCGAAACCCGACGCATCCCTTGCCGGCGCTGCCGGCAAGGGATGCAAGCCGGACTAACGGCTGCTTTGCAGAAACTGCCTGACGCGTTCAGAGTCAGGCTGAGTGAAGAACTTCTCCGGCGGCGCCTTCTCAATCAGCAGCCCCTTCTCCAGAAACACCACCTCGTTGGATACCTGGCGGGCAAAATCCATTTCGTGCGTCACCACTACCATGGTGTAACCCTCGGCGGCGAGGGCTTTCATTACCCCCAACACCTCATTAACCAGCTCCGGATCCAGCGCCGACGTCGGTTCATCGAAGAGAATAACTTCGGGCGACATCGCCAGCGAACGGGCGATCGCCACCCGCTGCTTCTGCCCGCCGGAGAGAGTGATCGGGTAAACATCGGCTTTGTGCGCCATGCCCACTTTCTCCAGCTGCTGCATGGCAATGGCCTTCGCCTCGTCTCGTTTCATGCCCTTAACGTGCAGCAGCGCCTCGCTGACGTTTTGCTGAACGGTCAGATGCGGCCACAGGTTAAAACTCTGAAAGACCATCCCCACCCGCTCGCGAATTTTGGCCAGCTGGCGGTGCGACATCGCCCGGCCGCGCTGTTCATCAATCCCCAGTCGCTGACCGCCGATATGAATTTCGCCGCGGTCCGGCTGTTCCAGCCAGTTCATACAGCGCAGCAGTGTGGATTTTCCCGACCCGGACGAGCCGAGAATACTCACCACGGTCCCCTTCTCCACCGTCAGGTTAATATCCCGCAGGACTTCCACATTATCGAACTGTTTGGAGACGTTTTTGACGCTTACGGCAATAGACTCAGGCATGGCTCATTCCTCTTTTGGCTCCCCAGGCGGTCAGGCGCTTAATCAGCAGCTCCAGCAGAATGCTGATCGCCCAGTAAAGCCCAATGGCGACGATAAAGGCGTTAAACGGAATAAAATAGGTCGCCTGGACGCTGTTGGCGGCGGCGGTGATCTCCTGAACGGTAATAATGCTCAGGAAAGCGGTGTCCTTCAGGCAAATAATCAGCTGATTGCCGATCAGCGGTAAGGCGGAAGAGATGATATTGGGTAAAATAATCCGCCGAAAAATGGCATAGCGCGAAAAGCCCTGAGCAATCGCCGCTTCAATATATCCGCCGGAAAATACCCGCCGCTGGCTGCGCAATATTTCAAAAAAATAGGCGCCATGATAAATAATTAGGGCCAGTAAACCGGCGGTCCACGGCTCCATGCTAATACCGAGCTGCGGCAGCCCGTAATACAGAAGATAAGCGAGGATCAAAAAAGGGATCGCACGCATCAGGCTGACGGAACCAATAATAATCCGGTTAATCACTTTCTTTTGATATTCGCTAAAATAACACAGCGCAATACCGATAATCAGCGCCGCCAGGGCGGCGGTAATAAACAGTTCGAGGGTCGCGAATAACCCGGCAATAAAGCTATCGCGAACCGACCAGATAACGCCCCACTGATTCATAATGCCTCCCGTTCCTAGCGCGCCAGACGCCTGGCTTTACGTTCCGCGATACCCTGCAGCTTCAACAAACAGCCGATGATCACCACATACAGCAGGCCGGCGGCGAGGATCGGCGACAGCGGCTCGTAGGTGACCGAGGAGATACGGTTGGTGACCCGGGTGAGATCCACCACGCCAATCACGGCGATGGCCGGGCTACCTTTGATCAAAAAGGACATCTCATTGACCAGCGCCGGCAGGCTCTCGATCCACATCTGCGGCAGCATGATGTAGCGGAAGTAGGTCCAGCGGCGCATTCCCACCGACTCCGCCGCCTCCCGCTGTTCGCGCGGAAAGGTGCGGAAAGCGTTGCGCCAGATCTCAGCGTTAAACGCCGAGGTGTTAAGCGTCAGCGCCACAATCGCGGCCACGTTCTTGTCGAGGTTAATGCCCATCGTGGGCAGCGAAAGAAACAGAAACAGCACCAGCGTCACCAGCGGCGTCGCGCGGGCCAGACTGATATAGACCACCAGCAGCTGGTCGATCACCGGCAGGCGCAGCATCCTCACCAGGGCGATCAGCAGGCCCGCCACCACCCCGAAGGCGATAGCGATGGCCGAAATCCAGAGGGTCGTCCATGCGCCTTCGATTAATAACTGCCAGGAAATTGCATCCATGAGGCCCTCCTTCTCAGCAACAGGCGGCGGTCGCCCGCCGCGGAATATTACAGTCCGGCGAGTTTGTGAAACTGTTCCGGGCTGGTGATCGCCTCGGTCGGCAGATTGTCATAGGTTTCGCCAAACCATTTTTTCTGCAGCTCGGCGAGCTTGCCGGTCTCCTTCATGTGGTTCATAAACTTGGTCATATAGGCCAGCAGCTGCGGCGAGTTTTTCGGGATCGGCCACGCCATATAGCCCGGTCCGGAGACGGCCAGCCCTTTGGCGAAGACCTTCGGTTTGGCTTTCGCCAGATCGTTTACCGAGATCACCACGTTAATCACGTAATCCAGTCGCTTATTCGCCAGGTCGGCGTAGGCTTCCGGATAGGAGGGATACTCCACCACCGGTCCCAGCTTGCCGCCGGTCTTCTCCAGCATCGCCTTCAGCTCCGGCAAACGCGCCAGCAGCGCGCTCCCGGCCTGTAACCCCACTTTTTTGCCGCTGAGATCGGCAATCGTATTTAACGAAGTATCACCAGCGCGTTTGACGAAATAGTGCTGCGCGGAGGCCCACGGTGGGGTGAAATCAAAAACCTTCAGCCGCTCATCGGTAATAACCGCCCCGGTTAAGGCCATATCGTATTGCCCGGTGGAGACGGCCGCTAATAATCCGGTCCACGGTAATATGCTCTGGTCGACATGGAATTTGGCGTACTTACGTAATTCCTCAAGCATATCTTTGTTAAAGCCATCGGCCTGGCCATTATTCATAAAGTTAAACGGCGCATAATCATCTTCCGTCGCCACTTTCAAGGTGCCGGATTTTTCTATTTCCGGAAGATCGGCCGCGACGGCGTGATAAGAAAAAGCGACCGTTAATACAGCGCTCAGACACATTGATGCCAATGATTTTTTCATTATTTCACCCCTGATGGATTGGCCAGACGGGTTCATTCCAGAACGCGAAAAGGTTTCTGCAAAATAGTGGCCGGGGACGTTCCGGTCCACGGCGGCTGAATACGTTTTTAATGTGGGAGCGTTTTTCAATTCCGTATAGAGCCAGATGGGCCGCATCGCTGTGTCAGATGGCGGCAGGGTGGTATGGAATTTGCTGAGTGTAACGGGTGGTCGCAATGCGTTATTGCCAGAGGAGCCCCGTATGATCCGTCACCTGTTACACGTTGATTTTCAGCCTGGCCGCGGTTTGCAGGAACAGGTGCGAGAGACGCTGGTGAATGCCATTCTCAGCGGGATCTTCGCCGCCGACACCCCGCTGCCCTCCTGTCGCCAGTTGGCCAGCCAGCTTCGCGTCTCGCGCAACACCACCGCGCTGGTGTTTGAAAGTCTGGTCAACGAGGGCTACCTGATTAGCCGCCCACGAAGCGGTTACTACCTGCATCCCGACTATCATGAAGCTTCGCCTGCCGCCGTCGAGAGTGCACCGCAGCGCGAAGCCGCTGCACCACGCTGGGGCGACCGGCTGCAGATGACCCCCAGCCAGCAGGAGTCGATCCTCAAACCGGCGGGCTGGATGCACTACCGCTACCCGTTTATCTACGGCCAGCCCGATACCCGGCAGTTCCCGCTGGCCACCTGGCGCTCGGCGGCGAACTGGCTGCACGGCGGGGTGCGCGACCCGGCGTGGGTCATCGACCATATTGACCAGGATGTGCCGATGCTGATCGAGCAGATCCGCACCCGGGTGCTGCCCAAGCGCGGCATTGTCGCCGCGCCGGATGAAATTCTCATCACCCTTGGCTCGCAAAATGCGCTCTACCTGCTGACCCGACTGCTGCTCTCTTCCACCACCCGCATTGGCGTCGAAAACCCCTGCTTTCGCGAAGCCATCAACACCTTTCTGCTCGCCGACGCCGAGGTGGTGCCGCACCCGGTGGATGAAGAGGGGATCGTGCTTAATGAGCGTCCCTGCGATTACTACTATGTCACCCCCGGCCATCAGGTGCCCACCGGGGTGACCATGAGCAGTGCGCGGCGTCGCCAGCTGCTGGAGCATGCCGCCCGCCATGACGCAGTCATTATTGAAGATGATTATGACTCGGAGAGTAACTTTACCCTCAACCCACTGCCGGCGCTGAAGGCCAGCGATCGCAGCGGCCGGGTGGTGTATGTCAGCAGCCTGTCAAAAGCGCTGTCACCGGGGCTGCGGTTGGGGTTTATGGTCGCCGACCCGGACCTGATCGACGAGGCGCGCGCCCTGCGCCGGCTGGTCTATCGCCATCCGCCGACCAACATTCAGTACCAGATGGCCCACTTCCTTGCCCAGGGCCATTATGAAACCCATCTGCGGCGCTACCACTACGACTCCGCCCAGCGCTGGGAGCGCCTGCACGCCGCCCTGCAGCGCTATCTGCCGTCGTGTCGCGCGCTGGCGGGGAGCGAACATGCTAACGCCTTCTGGCTGCAGACCCCGGCGCAGATCAACACCCAGCAGCTCACCTGGCGCGCCGCCCACGCCGGCGTGCTGATTGAGCCCGGGGCGCGCCATTTTCTCAGCGCCGCGCCGCCGGATAACTACTTTCGCATGGGATTCCACGCCATTAACCCTGACGCCATCGCCCAGGGGGTGGAGGTCCTGCGCGGCCAGCTGGAGCAGATGGGTTAGCGGTATTGTTCATACTCAACGGCGTCGCGCACGCTGAGCAGCGCCTGGCGCAGACTGTCGAAAGGCACCGATCCGAGCGCAATGCGCAGCGCCTGCGGGATCGTGGCGGAGACGCAGAACGGCTCGGCGGTCGACACCGAAATACGGCGTTCCATCAGCGCATTCGCCAGTCGATCGGCCCGGCTCTCTTCACCCAGAGGCAGCCAGACAAAGTACGAATCGGGATGACTGACGACGGGAAGCCCACAAAGCACCTCGCGGGCCACCTGCTGCCGCTGTCGCGCATCCTGTCGTTTCTGCATTTCAAAGCGGGCCACCGTGCCATCTTCAATCCAGGCGCAGATCAGCGAACTTATCAGCGTCGGCGTATTCCACGTCGTGGCGCGGATGGCGCGCTCAATCTCCGGGCGATAGCGCGGCGGAGAGATCACCACCCCCACGCGCAGTCCGGTGGCGATATTTTTTGAAAAACCGGTGACATACACCGTTCTTTCCGGCGCATAGCTGATCACCGGCGGCGGCGGACGGCTCACCAGCCGGGCGTAGGCGGCATCTTCAATAATCAGCAGATCGTGTTGGCGCGCAAGATCGGCCAGCGCCTGCCGCTGCCCGGTGTTGAGCACCCAGCCCAGCGGATTGTGCAGCGTCGGCATGGTATACACCGCCCGCACCCGCCGCTGCTGGCACAGCGTATGAAGCGCCTGCAGGTCCGGCCCCTCCGGTCGACAGGGGATCGCCGCCAGCTCCAGATGATACAGCGCCGCCAGAACCTTGAAGCCCGAATAGGTCAGCGCATCCACCGCCACCACATCCCCCGGACGTAACAGCCCCATGACGGTCACTGCCAGCCCGTGCTGTGCGCCGTTGACGATCAGGACATTTTCCGCATCCGGCGTAAAGTGCTGGCAGGTCAAATGGCGGGCGATAATTTCGCGCTCGGCGAGCCGCCCGGCATGAGGCTGATAGCGCAGATGCGAGTCAATATCGCCCGCCATCGCCAGCTGCCTGAGCGCCTCGCGCAGCGCATCGCCCTGCTCCGGCAGCGAAGGGTAGTTGAAATTGAGATCCACGACATCGGCGGCCACCACCTGCTGATCGACCCCGTGCCCCGGCGGCAGCGAGAGGTCGCGCACGAAGGTGCCGCGGCCGGTTTCGCCGCTGACCAACCCCATCTCTTCCAGTTCACGGTAGACGCGCGTGGCGGTGGCCAGCGAGATGCGCTCCCCGGCGGCAAGGGTACGGTGCGTCGGCAGACGGGTGCCTGCGGGCAGTTGCCCGCTGCGGATCGCCTGGGCATATCGGTCGACAACGGCTTTATATCGGGCTTTCATCGTGAAATGTATCTATGACAATAATTTGATTGTATTAGATTGGGCACATTACCATCGCCGCAGACGATGCTCAAGCGGGCACAGCACATCTGATAACGCGAGGTTAACGTGGTAGATTCAACAATGGATAAATCGGTGCCCGGTCCCTGGTCCGGATGGCTTCATGGTTTACTGGGGGTGATTATTTTTAGCGGGTCGCTGCCCGCGACGCGGCTGGCGGTGCAGGATATGGATCCGTTCTTATTGACCTTTCTGCGCGCCTCCATCGCCGGGCTGCTTGCCGTCGCGCTGCTGGTCGGCTTTCGCCAGAAACGCCCGCGCCTGGCGCAGCTTGTGCCCTTGATCATCGTCTCATCAGGGGTGGTGATCGGCTTTCCCCTGCTCACGGCGCTGGCCCTGCAGCACATCACCTCGGCGCATTCGATTGTGTTTATTGGCCTGCTGCCGCTGATGACCGCCCTCTTCGGCGTACTGCGCGGCGGCGAACGCCCGCGGCGGGCTTTCTGGATCTTTTCGCTGCTGGGCAGCCTGCTGGTGGTGGGATTCGCCCTGACGCAAAGTGCGGCGGCCTCACTCAGCGGCGATCTGCTGATGCTGGCGGCGGTTATCGCCTGCGGCCTCGGCTATGCGGAAGGGGCAAAGCTGACGCGGGAGCTCGGCGGCTGGCAGGTGATCTGCTGGGCGCTGGTGATAGCCCTGCCGTTGATGCTCCCCGCCTCGCTGATGGTTCAGCCCGCGTCCTGGCATGCCATATCGGCCTCCTCCTGGGCGGCGCTCGGCTATGTGTCGCTGTTCAGCATGCTGATCGGTTTCATCTTCTGGTACAAAGGGCTGGCCGCGGGCGGGATCGCCGCCGTCGGCCAGCTCCAGCTATTGCAGCCGTTCTTCGGGCTCGGCCTGTCGGCGGCGCTGTTGCACGAAACCGTCAGCCCCTTGATGCTGGCGGTTACGCTGGGCGTGGTGCTGTGCGTGGTGGGCTCGCGCAAATTTGGCCGCCAGCGGGTTGTCGCAGGGAGCGGGAGCCGTGATTGACCGCCCCGTCATCCGCCGTCCCGGGTCGCGGCGGCGTAACCGCCTTACCCGGGCGACAGCATGATAAACGGCTGGAAGACGCGTCGCCGGGGAGGACGACCGTCTACACCGGCCGCGCGTACTGAAGCATCACCTGCAGCAGCACGTTGGCCCCGGCGGCGACGTGCTCCGGCGAGGCATACTCAATTTCGTTATGGCTGATCCCGTCCTTGCAGGGGATAAAAATCATCCCGGTGGGCGCCAGGTAGCTAATATACACTGCGTCATGCCCGGCGCCGGAGACGATCGGCCGCGCCGGATAGCCCAGCCGCTGAGCGGTATCGGCAATGGCCTGCCGGCATTCAGCATCGAACGGCGCCGCCGGATAGTGGCTTACCTGCTTCAGGGCCACCTGCAGACCGCTCTCCCGCTCAACCTCCGCGATAAACGCCCGCAGCTGGCGATCCATCTCGTCCACCAGCGCATCGCTGAGATTG
>NZ_PJDK01000047.1:0-44298 GCF_002837615.1 Klebsiella sp. X1-16S-Nf21 | reverse complement strand
CGCCTGCGTAGACGCCGATAAAATTATTCTGATGCAGGCGGCCAACACCGGCCTGACCGAAGGTTCGACCCCCAACGGCAATGATTACGATCGCGAGATCGTGATTATCAGCACTCTGCGCCTGGATAAACTGCATCTGCTGGACAAAGGCGAGCAGGTGCTGGCCTGGCCCGGCACTACCCTCTATTCGCTGGAAAAAGCGCTCAAACCGCTGGGTCGCGAGCCGCACTCAGTGATCGGCTCGTCATGCATCGGCGCATCGGTGATCGGCGGGATCTGCAACAACTCCGGCGGTTCGCTGGTGCAGCGCGGGCCCGCCTATACCGAAATGTCGCTGTTCGCGCAGATTGACGCCGACGGCAAGCTGAAGCTGGTCAACCATCTGGGCATTGATCTCGGCAGCACGCCGGAGCAGATCCTCAGCCGCCTCGACGACGAGCGCATCAGCGATAGCGATGTGCTGCACGACGGCCGCCACGCCCACGATCACGACTATGTGACCCGCGTGCGCGATGTCGATGCCGACACCCCGGCGCGCTACAACGCCGACCCGGACCGCCTGTTCGAATCCTCCGGCTGCGCCGGCAAGCTGGCGGTTTTCGCCGCGCGTCTGGATACCTTCCCGGCGGAAAAACGCCAGCAGGTGTTTTACATTGGCACCAACCAGCCGCAGGTATTGACCGAGATCCGCCGCCATATCCTCGCCGAGTTCCAGCATCTGCCGGTGGCCGGGGAATATATGCACCGCGATATTTACGATATCGCCGAGAAGTATGGCAAAGACACCTTCCTGATGATCGACAAGCTCGGCACCGACAAAATGCCGTTCTTCTTCACCATGAAGGGGCGCACCGACGCGATGCTGGAGAAAGTCTCGCTATTTAAGCCGCACTTTACCGACCGCTTTATGCAGAAGCTCGGCCACGTCTTCCCGGCGCACTTACCGGAGCGGATGAAAACCTGGCGTGATAAATATGAACATCATCTGCTGCTGAAGATGGCCGGGGATGGCATCGAAGAAGCGCAGCGCTGGCTGACGGAATACTTCCAGCAGGCCGAGGGGGATTTCTTCGCCTGTACGCCGGAGGAAGGCAGCAAGGCGTTTCTGCACCGCTTTGCCGCCGCCGGCGCGGCCATCCGCTATCAGGCGGTGCATGCTGACGAAGTGGAAGATATTCTGGCGCTGGATATCGCCTTGCGCCGCAACGATACCGAGTGGTTCGAACATCTGCCGCCGGAGATCGACAGCCAGCTGGTGCATAAGCTCTACTATGGCCACTTTATGTGCCATGTGTTCCATCAGGATTACATCGTCAAGAAAGGGGTCGACGCCCACGCTCTGAAAGAGCAGATGCTGGCGTTGCTGAAAGCGCGCGGCGCCCAGTACCCGGCGGAGCATAACGTGGGTCATCTGTATGAGGCCCCGGAGAGCCTGCAGCAGTTCTATCGCCAGAACGATCCGACCAACAGCATGAACCCGGGGATTGGTAAAACCAGTAAGCAGAAATACTGGGGTGAAGCGGCACCAACGCCGGTCTCCCCGGCGGATCCGCAATAATCAGCGGCAGGACTATTCAGCCTGGCGCTTCTGTATTACGCTGCACGCCGGAGAATGTCTCTCCGGCAGATTCAGGAGCGCCGCCATGCCCGCAGAGGCCCCGTTACTCGACAGTGATTTAGAAATTCGTGAAGCGCTGCCCGACGATGCGCACGCCATCGCCGCGCTGTATGTCTGGCACGTGCTCAATGGCCGCGCTTCCTTTGAAGAGATCCCCCCTACCGTTGACGAAATGCGTAAACGGATCAAAACCGTCCGCGATAACGGGCTGCCCTGGCTGGTGGCGCTGTGGCGCGGCGCCATCGTCGGCTACTGCTACGCCACCTTCTATCGGCCTCGTCCGGCCTATCGTTACACGCTTGAGGAATCGATCTACGTGGAATCCGGGATGGGCGGGCGCGGCATCGGCAGCGCGCTGCTGTCGCGGCTGATCGCCGAATGCGAGAAAGGCCCGTGGCGGCAGATGCTGGCGATCATCGGTGATGGCCATAACAATGCCGGTTCGCTGGCGATCCATAAAAAGTTTGGTTTTACCGTGGCGGGTCAACTGCGCAGCGTGGGCTACAAAATGGGCGACTGGCGAGATACGTTGATTATGCAGCGCGCGCTGGGTGACGGCGACTGGACGCTGCCGGAGTGATATCCGGCGTCAAATCCCCGGCTCGCGGCGTAAACGCCTTAGCCGAGCTACCGTTCAGCGCGGTTCCGTAGAGGCGTCAGCCGCCATACTGCACAAACACCGGCACTCGGCCTGATTGCCCGGCGGCGCTGCGCTTGCCGGGCCTACGAAGGGGGCGAACCCGGCGCCAAATCACGTAGCCCGGATAAGGCGCGAGCCGCCATCCGGCACAAACGCGGCACGGTGTCGGGTATATTGCCCGGCGGTGCTGCGCTTGCCGGGCCTGCGAAGGGGGCGAACCCGGCGCCAAATCACGTAGGCCGGATAAGGCGCGAGCCGCCATCCGGGGGACATGTAGATTAATCGTTCTGCGCGGTCTGCGCGCCGCCTTTCAGCATCGCCTCTGCCATCTGCGATTCGCGCTGCTTTTTATAGCTCAGCGCCGAGGCGGGTACCGGCATCACTTTCCCGGTCTCGATCCAGGTCCGCAAGCGGCTGGCGTCGGCGAAGTGGGTGTATTTACCGAAGGCATCCATCACCACCAGCGCCACCGGGCGTTGGTTAATCACCGTACGCATAATCAGGCAGTGGCCGGCAGCGTTGGTGAAGCCGGTTTTAGTCAGCTGGATATTCCAGTTATCGCGATACACCAGATGGTTGGTGTTGCGGAACGGCAGGCTGTAGGCCGGATGGGCGAAAGTGGCGGTCTCTTCTTTGGTGGTGCTCAGCTGGCCAATCAGCGGATACTGCTCGCTGGCGATCAGCAGTTTGGTCAGATCGCGGGCGGTGGAGACGTTATGCACCGACAGGCCCGTCGGCTCCACGTAGCGGGTATGAGTCATGCCCAGCGCCTGGGCTTTGGCGTTCATCGCGCGAATGAAGGCATCGTAGCCGCCTGGATAGTGATGCGCCAGGCTGGCGGCCGCGCGGTTCTCGGAAGACATCAGCGCCAGCAGCAGCATCGTGCGGCGGCTGATTTGGCTGTTGAGGCGCACGCGGGAGTAGATCCCCTTCATTTCCGGCGTATGGCTGATATCCACCGTCAGCATCTCATCCATCGGCAGATGGGCATCGAGCACCACCATGGCGGTCATCACTTTGGTGATTGACGCCATCGGGCGCACCAGATCCGGCTGGCTGGCATAGATGATTTTTTTGGTGGCCAGATCGACGATCATGGCGCTGCCGGAGGCGATATCCGGCTGCGAGGCGGCAACCGCCGCGGAGGTTTTTGCTAACGCCTGGGGCGCAAAAGGCACAGCCAGCAGCAAGGTCAGGCTGAGCAAAGAGACTCGAAATTTCGGCATCATGGGCATTCTGAAAAGTATTTTTGCACGTTATGGAACGTACGCCGCGAGGTTAAGTGGGCAACATCGCTGGCAAACGCCATCATACCGCGCCGTAAGGCCCTGTGCCTAATAAGAATCGTGAAGAAATGCTGCATTGCCGACACAAAATACATATTTGCCGGCAATGCATATTATCCAGTGACGTGCGATCAGAAGAGTCGGTAACCATACCCCCACAGTACCACGGTGATCGCCAGCAGCACTTCCAGTACCAGCACTCCGATGGCCAGCGTCGAACTGGCGAAGCTTAAACCCTCTTCCCGGTTAATGCTCAGGAAGGTCGGGATGCCCAGATAGAGCAGATAGCCGGTGTAAAACAGCGCGATGGTACCGATCAGCGCGCACAGCCAGACCAGCGGATAGAGCGCCACAATCCCGCTCAGGAACAGCGGCGTGGCCACATAGCCTGCAAACACCATGCAGCGTTTCAGCGAAGGCTGCTGCGGATACTGCCTGGCCATCCACCAGATAACCCGCCCCATGATCGCCACCCCGGCCAGCATCACGGCGTAAAACAGTACCGCCAGCGCCAGACCGGTCAACATCGACAGTTTAATAACGGTGCCGTCGCCGAAGTTCCAGCCCAGCTGCGTGGTGCCGATAAAGGCGCACACCACCGGAACCGCCGCCATCAGCAGCACATGGTGCGTATAGTGATGAGAAATGGTTTCATTCTCGCTCTTAATCACGCTCATTTCCCGGTTGGGATGAGCGAAGAGCCCCCAGACATGGTTCATAGCGTCCCCCTTGTCACGGCTTCGTACTGCACTGATCCAAGTATAATTCACCCTGTAGATTATTTTGTGTACAGCGCAAAAAATCTGCGTCGCCGCGTTTTGGTCAGCAGGGTGTATGATTAACAGGTGATGAGATAAGGAGATAAGCTGTTTATGGATATCAATCACCTGATTTCCCAGTATGGCTACGCGGCGCTGATCGTCGGCAGCATGGCGGAAGGTGAGACCATTACCCTGCTGGGCGGCGTCGCAGCGCATCAGGGGTTACTGAAGTTTCCCCTGGTGGTGATCGCCGTCGCCCTCGGCGGGATGATTGGCGATCAGCTGCTCTATCTGGTCGGCCGCCGCTTCGGGGGACGCATTCTGCGCCGTTTCGCCAGCCAGAAGGCGCGAATACGTAAAGCGCAGCGCATGATCCAGCACCGGCCGTGGCTGTTTGTCATCGGCACCCGCTTTATGTATGGCTTCCGGGTAATCGGCCCCCTGCTGATCGGCGCCAGCCGCCTGCCGCCGCGCATTTTCCTGCCGTTGAATATTGTCGGAGCGCTGGTGTGGGCCCTGCTGTTTACCACCATTGGCTATCTCGGCGGCGAGGTGGTTGGCCCGTGGCTGCACCATCTGGACGCCCATCTGAAGCACTGGATCTGGCTGATCCTCGCGGTAGGACTGGTGGTCGCCGCCCACTGGTGGCTCAGGCGGCGAGAAAGGAAGAAGAAAGACTAAACGGCGCCCCCGCAGGCGCGCCGTTGCGCCGGTTATTTCACGCTCTGGTGATAGCCGCCGCCGAGAGCAGAAGTCAGCTGAATGCTGGCGTCAATCCACTGGCCGTGCAGGCGCAATGCGGTAATGCGCTCCTGCAGCGCCGGGAGCTTCGCCATACTGACTCTGGAGCCGGGTAAGATCCCCGCCGCCATTCGGGCCTGCGCCAGGTTCACCACCCGCTGGGCGTCTTTTTCAACCTGCTGCTGCTGCTGGCTTTTGGCCATCAGCGTCTCGACCTGGCTGGCGGTTTTCGCCACCTGGTTGACGGCATCCACTACCGCTTTGTTGTACTGCGCTATCGACAGGCTGTTCTGCGCGCTGGCAATATCCAGATTGGCATTGAGGCGGCCGCTGTCAAAGATCGGCAGCGTCAGTCCGGCGGTGACGCCCATCTGCTGCGCCGAGTGACGGAAAAGATCGCTTAAGTGCAGGGCATCCTGCTGCAGGAACGCCATCAGATTGATGTCGGGATAAAACGCCGCTTTCGCCGCGTCCACTTCGCTCAGCGATGCCTCAATGTACCAGTGAGCAACCTGCAGATCCGGGCGGCGCGCCAGCAGCTCATAGCCGAGGGTATCAGGCAGCTGCGCGCTGACCGTCGGCAGGCTGACCGGTTTGAGATTCAGCGACTGGCTCTGGCTGTTGGTCAGGGCCATCAGGCGCGCTTCAATCTCTTTCATCGTGCCCGCCACGTCCGCCAGCTGCTGGTCGGTTTTGCTGACGTTAATATCGTTCTCCGCCCCTTCGGCGGAGTTGGTGATCCCGCGCTGCAACAGGGCCTTGTCGACCGTCACGATATTATTTTGCTCACCCTTCACCTGCTGCAGCACTGCTTTAATCGCCGCCTCCGTCTGCCACTGCCAGTACAGGCGCGCCACGCTGCCAGAAAGCAATTCGCGGGTCTGGGCCTGCTCCGCCACCTGGGCTTTCAGCTCGCCGATGCGCGCTTTCACCAGCGCGCGGTTTTTACCCCACAGGTCCAGATCCCAGCCAGCGGTCAGGCCGAAGGTGCCGTTGGTGTACCACGGGCCGGTATTGCCGTCGGTGTCGGTGGCGAACGGCCCCATCAGGCCTTCGGCCGACATGCGCTGGCGTTCAACATCGGCGGAGAAATCCATCTCCGGGCCAAGATTCGCCTGCGACATTCGCGCCTGCGCTTCGGCAAGCCTGATGCGCTGTTCGGCAATTTGCATATCCGGCGCATTGGCGAGTGCACGCTGAATCAGATTATCCAGTTGGGCATCGTGGTAGTCTTTCCACCAGTCGGTCTGCGGCCAGCCATTTTTCACGGCGGCAGGGAGATCCATGGAAACATGGGAGGCTGGAATTTGCTGCTGCGGCGGATTAGCAACCTCATGAGATGGCGCGCAGCCAGCCAGCGCGATGGCCAGGGGCAATGCCGCCAGCACGCTTTTATTTAATATCAATTTCATTAGACAGGTCAGATAACTTAATCAGGTTGGTTATCATAAGTTAATTGAATTAAACGCGTTTAGTAAAGCGTGTGACTAAATTATTAGTTAGCTAAAAATAAACAACCTTATCAATTCAAGGGATGAATATGAGCCAGAATATTTATGACGACCCGCAGTTTTTTGCCGGCTATGCGACCCTCGATCGCTCGGTGAAGGGGCTGGATGGCGCACCGGAGTGGCCTTCCCTGCAGGCAATGTTGCCGCCGATAACCGGTTTGCGGGTGGTGGATCTCGGCTGCGGCTACGGCTGGTTTTGCCGCTGGGCACAGCAGCAGGGAGCCAGCCAGATAACCGGTTTTGATATCTCCCAGCGCATGCTGGCGCAGGCGCGGGAGATGACCCGCGGGGATGAGATTGTCTACCGCTGCGCCGATCTGCAAACCCTGACGCTGACCGCCAACAGCTGCGATCTGGTCTACAGCTCGCTGGCGCTGCATTATTTACCGGACATTGCCCCGCTCTTCGCCACCCTGCAGCAGGCGCTGGTTCCCGGCGGCACCCTGGTCTTTTCCGCCGAACATCCCATCTATACCGCCCCCTTGCAGCAGGGCTGGCGGGTGGATGACCAGGGACAGAAAAGCTGGCCGGTCAGTCACTATCAGCAGGAGGGTGAGCGCGTCAGCAACTGGTTTGCCGAGGGCGTCATCAAGCAACATCGCAAGCTCTCAAGCTGGATAAACGCGCTTATCGCCGCGGGTTTTGTGCTGGAGCAGCTGGATGAGTGGGGTCCGAGCGCCGAACAGATTGTCCAACAGCCCGCCCTGGATGAAGAGAAAGAACGTCCGATGATCTTTTTACTGCGCGCGCGTAAACCGGGCTAATCCCCCGCCCGGCGATGGCCGGGCGGGCATGCTTTACGCTTTCAGGCTGGCGCCGCGGCTGGCAATCACCTCTTTATACCAGTCAAAACTCTTCTTCTTACTGCGCGCCAGGGTGCCGGTGCCGTCATCATGACGGTCGACATAGATAAAGCCATAGCGCTTCGACAGCTCCGCCTTCGAGGCGCTCACCAGGTCAATCGGCCCCCAGCTGGTAAAGCCCATCAGCTCAACGCCATCGTCAATGGCTTCCCGCGCCTGCACCAGATGGTCGTTCAGGTAACTGATGCGGTAGTCATCGTTAATGCTGCCATCGGCTTCCACCTTATCCTTGGCGCCCAGACCATTTTCCACGATAAACAGCGGCTTCTGATAGCGATCCCACAGCACGTTCAGCAGCGTACGCAGGCCCAGCGGGTCTATCTGCCAGCCCCACTCCGAGCTCGCCAGGTGCGGGTTCGGCACCATGCTGAGAATATTGCCGCGCGCCTGCTGGTTCAGCGCCTCGTCGGCGGTGACGCAGCCGGTCATGTAGTAGCTAAAGGAGATAAAGTCGACGGTGGTTTTCAGCGCTTCACGATCGGCATCGGTAATGGTGAGTGTGATACCGTTGTCGCGGAAAAAGCGCAGCATATAGCCCGGGTACGCGCCGCGCGCCTGCACGTCGCCAAAGAACTGCCAGCTGCGGTTCTCCTGCAGCGTCTCAAACACATCTTCCGGTTTGCAGCTCAGGGGATACATCAGCCCGCCGAGCAGCATATTGCCGATTTTGCCCTCGGGCACCAGCTCGTGACAGGCTTTAACCGCCAGAGCGCTGGCCACCAGCTGGTGGTGAATCGCCTGATACACCTCGCCTTTGCTGCTGCCGGCCGGCAGGCCGACGCCGGTCATCGGAGCATGCAGCGACATATTGATTTCGTTAAAGGTCAGCCACAATTTGACCTTATTTTTATAGCGGCTGAACACCGTGCGGGCGTAGCGCTCAAAGAAACCAATCACCTCCCGGCTGCCCCAGCCGCCGTAGTTTTTTACCAGCGCCCACGGCATTTCATAATGCGACAGCGTCACCAGCGGGGTGATGTTGTGCTTCGCCATCTCGTCGAACAGCTTGTCGTAGAACGCGAGACCGGCTTCGTTGGGCTCGGCGTCATCGCCATTGGGATAGATGCGGGTCCAGGCGATGGACACCCGCAGGCAGTTAAAGCCCATCTCGGCGAACAGAGCGATATCTTCCGGGTAGCGATGGTAAAAATCGATCGCCACATCCTTAATACCGCTGTCGCCGGGTACGCGCTCGACCACCTCGCCGAACACGCCGTGCGGCTGCACATCGGAGGTGGATAAGCCTTTGCCCTCTTCCAGATAAGCCCCTTCCACCTGATTCGCCGCGGTCGCGCCGCCCCATAAAAAATCCGCCGGGAATGTTTTCATCTCTCTCTCCTGTGATTAATGGCTGACTGACAACAGCGGCTGGCCGGCTTCGACGGCGCTGGACGCCACCGTATCAATTTCCCGGTAGTCGTCGCTGTTGCTGATAATAATCGGGGTCGCCAGGTCGTAACCGGCATCCAGAATCGCCTGACGATCGAACTCGATCAGCAGATCGCCGGCCTGCACCCTGTCGCCCTCTTTGACATGTGCGGTAAACGGCACGCCGTCGAGTTTGACCGTGTCGATGCCGACGTGGATCAACAGCTCAATGCCGCTGTCGCTCTGCAGGCCGATGGCATGTTTAGTCTGAAACAGGGAAGCCACTTCGCCCGGGAACGGGGCAATCACTTGGCCCACCGCCGGGATAATGGCGACCCCTTTACCGAGCAGGCCGCTGGCGAAGGTGCTATCCGGCACCTGCTCAAGGGCGATAACGCTGCCGCTCATCGGCGCCAGAATATCGTTTGCCGAGGCCGGGGCTACCGTCACGGCGCCCGGTGCAGCGCTGGCGCGCGGCATGCCGGCGAAGAAGGTCAGCACGCAGGCAAGCACGAAAGCCACGCCGGTGCCGATAAGCCCGCCCCAGACGGTGGCGTCAATCCCGCCAGGCGGGATCATCTGCGCCGGGAAAAAGATATTCGGCACACCGAACGAGTAAGCATGGCTATTACTGAAGGCAGTGATCGCCCCGCCGATGGCGCCGGCGATACAGCCGAAGATAAACGGACGACGCAGCGGCAGGGTCAGACCGTAGATAGCCGGCTCGGTGATGCCAAACAGCCCGGCAGAGAAGGCGGAACCGGCCAGCATCCGCTGACGCGCATCGCGGGTGGCCAGCAAAATCCCCAGAACCGCCCCCACCTGGGCAATCACCGCCGGAAGAATAATCGGCAGCATGGAGTCGTGACCAAGTACCGTCATGTTGTTGATCATCAACGGCACCAGCCCCCAGTGCAGGCCGAAAATAACGCACACCTGCCACATGGCGCCCAGTACCGCGCCCGCCAGCCATGGGGCAAACGCATAAATGAACTGGTAGCCGTTGGCCAACAGATGGCTCAGCCAGGTGGCGACCGGGCCAATCACCAGGAAGGTGAGCGGGACCACCACCGCCAGGCAGATCGCCGGGGTGAAGAAGTTTTTCATTGATGACGGCAACAGCGCGTTGCTCTTGCGCTCCAGCCAGCAGCAGACCCACGAGGCGAGAATAATCGGGATCACTGACGAGCTGTAGTTGATAAAGGTCACCGGAATGCCGAGAAAGTGCTCCACCGCCGCGCCCGGCGCCTGGCTGGCCTCAAAGGCCTGAATCATCAGCGGGTGGGTTAACGCCCCGCCAATCACCATCGAGATAAACGGGTTGCCGCCAAACTTCTTCCCAGCGGTATAGCCAAGAAACAGCGGGAAGAAAAAGAACAGCGCGTCGCTGGCGGCAAACCAGATTTTATAAGTCCCCTGCTCCGGCGTAAGCCAGCCGCAGGTCACCGCCAGCGCCAGCAGGCCTTTCAGCAGACCGGTCGCCGCCATCACGCCGATAAACGGTGTAAAAATGCCGGAAATGATGTCGATAAGCTGGCTTAACACCGATCCTTTAGCCGCTTTTTCCCCGGCAACCGGTTCGCTGTCATCGCTTAACCCCGCCTCCTGGCGCACCGCCAGCCAGACGTCGTGAACGTGGTTGCCAATCACCACCTGAAACTGGCCACCGCTCTCCACCACCATAATGACGCCCGGATTGGCCTTCAGCCCTTCGGCATCGGCTTTGCCGTTATCTTTCAGTTTAAAACGCAGACGTGTCGCACAGTGAACCAGACTCACAATGTTCTCTTTGCCGCCGACGCGGTTGAGAATATCCTGCGCGAGTGCTTTATATTCCATGCTCTTTTCCTTACTGCCGCTGCCCGCAGACAACCGGCGACTGAGTAGTAAAAATAAAAAAACCCGAGAACCACGCCGGTGGGCGTCGCGCTCAGGTTTTGCCTGCATCATGCAGTAACAATCCAGTTTTGTTGGGGGAATTAACGCCCCTCTTTTCTTACCCGTTCGATATGAATGGCAAGAAACATAATCTCTTCGGTGGTCAGCGACCGCTGATACTGCTTTTGCAGATGCGTCGCCACCGTTTCCGCACACTTCCACGCTTTAGCGTAGTTATCTTTCACCGCGCTGTGCAGCGAGACGTCGTCATCTTCCACCACCGTGCGCGTCAGCATCCGCTGGGCGAAGAACTTGAGATGAGTGACAAAGCGCTGATAGCTCAATGACTCTTCGTCATAGTTAAGCTGCAGCTGATACTTCACCAGCTGCAGGATCTCCTGCATCACCCGGGTCACGTGCATGACCTCCGGCATTTCGCTGTTGAGCTGCGCCGTCACCAGATGCAGGGCGATAAATCCGGCTTCATCCTCCGCCAGCTCCACACCAAGCCTTTTGGCAATAATGGCCCTTGCCTCCTGACCCAGCGCGAACTCCTTCGGATACAGCCGCTTAATCTCCCACAGCAGCACGTTACGCAGTGCGATGCCCTTTTTCTGCCGCTCGATAGCAAAATGACAGTGATCCGTTAATGTGATGTACAAACTTTCCTGTAGCTTGCCCAGCCGCCCGCGTGCCAGGTCGATAATGCGATCGCAGGTGGTCATCACTTCTAGCGGTATCTGACTGAGTAACTCACCTAAACGGCCTACCAGTTCATCGCTCTGTAAGGCGAAGACTTTTTCAATTTTACTGTCGTCCAGCACGTCGCCCGGGCGTTTCTGAAAGGCCAGCCCTCGCCCCATCACCACCTGTTCGCGCCGGTGCTCGTCAAGAACCACCACCACATTGTTATTGAGTACTTTGGCGATTTGCATATAGACCCCAGAAACAAAAAAACCTGACCCCCGACGAAACGCCAGGTGATCAGGTTTTGCCTGCCGCAGCAGTTGCAATCCAACACCCGCACTGTAACAACTTCTGCTGCGCGCTCAACCTGACAAGTGAAAAAACGTGATTAAGATCGCGACTATCAGAAAGTCACCACCGTTTTCCACTCCACCACCCATGCGTCCTGGGTCTGCGCGACGCCGCCCGGACGGTGCCAGTACTGCAGGCCCGGCTGCAGCTCCAGCCAGGAAACCGGGCGGAAGCGATAATAGAGCTCGCCGTTCAGCGAATGACCGGCCACCGGCTGGTAAGCCGGATCGTTATAGTCGGTGGCGCCGCTGAGTTGATTCATATAGCGCTGGTTACTTGCGTAGTGGTTGCTCATGTCGATCCACGTCAGACCAAAGCCAATCCAGTCCTCCGGGCGGGCGTCAAATAGCCCGCGGTAGCGCATGGAGGCGGCGACGGCGGAGTGGATATAGTTACTGCGCTGGTCGCTGAGGCTGCCGCTCAGCGAGACGCTCATCCCCCGCAGCGGGTCGTCGGCGTGGCGGGTGATCTGCTGGTTCAGGCCGGCGTACATAAACCAGGTGCTGTCGTGCTCGGCGTAGCCTTGCGGATCGGTCGCCCCGGCGCCGCCGGATTTGCCGCTGTAGAGGTCGGTTTGCGGCGCGTTGGTCCAGACCACACCCAGGTTATAGGCTCCCGGCAGGCCATTCATCAGCGGACGGGTTTCGATCTCCATCGGCAGTAAAATGCCTTTGCTGCCCTTCGTCGACCCGCTCCAGGCGTGACTGCGCGCGGTAGCCTGCGGGTTTTGCTCCATCACCCCGCCTTTCAGGGTGACCGTCGGCGTCAGCTTGTACTCCAGGGTGGTGCCCCAGGTGTGGATGTTCCAGTTATTCCAGGTCAGCGAGTTGGCCGATTTCCCACCGCACTGGGTCAGTAGCTGAAAATCGCAGGGAATGATCTGGTCGAAAGTTTGCACCTTGTTCATCATGCCGATGCGCCAGGTCAGGCGACGGTCGTCAAAGCTGCGGGCAAAGGTCAGCCAGCCGAGGCGGGTGATCGACCCGCCGCCCCAACTCTCCTGCGACAGATCGTTGAAACTCACCCGCGGATCCTGCAGCCGTTTCGTGGTGAGGTTATCATCGTGGTTACGGTTGACGATGTTGCCTTCGAGACGCGCATCCGGTATGCCGGTCCAGCGCTCCAGATCCTGGGTAAAGGTCAGCGCCACCTGGTCAATATAGGCCAGGTGTTTATCATGGTCGTAACCGCCGCCGGCGTTGTAGGCCATCTCGTTAAGATACCCGAGATTATAATGAAAGCCGTTCTCTTCGAGGATCGGACGAATGCCCAGCATATCGCCCAGCAGCCCCTGCTGCCCGGCTTCGAACCCCAGCACGCTGCCGTTCCACGCCGGAGTTTCCGCGGCGCTCACGGCAGGCACCATTGCCGCCAGCGCCGCGCCGATCAAAAGCTGATTTATTTTTTTGTTATGCATTGTGATATCCACCGTGACTGAATAAAAACAAAGGGGATCCCCAGGCTATTTATTCACCTGTTTTCTTTTTTAAAAAATGAATGGCAAAGGGCGTCCGCCGGTAATAAAACCGCGACGATGCCAGAGAAAACGTTAATTACAACCTATTGTTTTACATAACCATTTTTTCACCATTGAATTTTAGCCAAAAAAAAACCTAAGCACTTTCCGCCACGAATGACGAAAGTGCTTAGGTTTTGCCTGGGTTCAGTAGCAATCCTGAATTGATTGACCGCACATTATCACTTTATTCAACTCATGCCTACCAGCAATAGGCAGGCAAGTAATAATATGTGAAGCAAATAACAGTATGGTGTTTAATAGCGGGCGATGGCCGCCGCTATTTCAGCAGACGTTTGCAGGGCGCGAATTTCATTAAACAGGGTCAGCGCCTCACTATATTCCTTGCGTAAATAGCCTAACCATTGCTTAATTCTCGCCACATGATACAGACCGGTGTCGCCCTGCTTTTCCAGGCGGGTATATTTTTGCAACAGCTGAACCACCTGCGGCCACGGCATGCGCGGTTCGTTGTATTTGATCACCCGGCTGAGGTTCGGTACGTTGAGCGCCCCGCGGCCAATCATCACCGAATCGCAGCCGGTGACGGCCATACAATCCTGGGCGCTTTGCCAGTCCCAGATCTCGCCGTTGGCCACCACCGGAATGGTCAGACGCTGGCGGATCTCACCGATCGCCTGCCAGTTAATGCGTTCGGCTTTGTAGCCATCTTCTTTGGTGCGGCCGTGAACCACCAGCTCGCTGGCCCCGGCCTGCTGCACCGCATCGGCGATTTCGAAGCGCCGTTCGCCGCTGTCCCAGCCGAGTCGCACCTTGACGGTCACCGGCAGATGATCGGGAACCGCTTCGCGCATGGCTTTCGCACCGCGATAGATCAGCTCCGGATCTTTCAGCAGCGTCGCCCCGCCGCCGCTGCCGTTCACCAGCTTAGACGGACAGCCGCAGTTTAAATCCACCCCCCACGACCCCAGCTCCACCGCGCGGGCGGCGTTTTCCGCCAGCCACTCGGGATATTGTCCCAGCAGCTGGACGCGCACGCGGGTGCCGGACGGCGTGCGGCTCTGATGATGCAGTTCCGGGCACAGCCTGTAGAACGATTTTACCGGCAGCAGTTGATCCACCACGCGCAGAAATTCGGTGATGCACAGATCGTAATCGTTAACCTCGGTCAGCAGCTCGCGCACCAGCGAATCGAGCACGCCTTCCATCGGCGCCAGTAGAACACGCATATCGTTATCCGGAAAAAAAAGAGGCGCTATGGTAGCGCCTCCAGGCATTGGTGGAAAGCGCTCAATGCGTCCGGCCTGCCGTACGCCATTCCCCGTTCGGCGAATGCGGCAAAGCGAGGAGATAATCTCTATGCTTTACAGGAGTCTGCGGCGTCTCATGCCGCCTTTATTTGCCGCGCCTCGTTCAAAAAGGTAGCGTGGGACTCCATATACCCTAAGCTGCGAGCTGTCGGGTCCTGCCGGGAGAGGCTATTGTTCCCGTACGCTATCAGCGCTATGCGTAGAATTCATGATGTGATCGGTAGCACATTTTAGGGATTAATTGTATGATGAATGCACTTCATCAAGGGTTATTACCATGAGTAAATCGCTGACTATTATCTGGCAGTACCTGCGGGCCTTCGTCCTGATTTACGCCTGCTTATACGCCGGAATTTTTATCGCCGGACTGCTGCCCATCACTATCCCCGGCAGCATCATCGGCATGCTGATCCTCTTCGTGCTGCTGGCGCTGCAAATTATGCCGCCGCAGTGGGTCAATCCTGGCTGCAATATCCTGATCCGCTATATGGCGCTATTGTTCGTGCCCATCGGCGTCGGCGTGATGCAGTACTGGGATCTGCTGCGCGCCCAGCTGGGGCCAGTCGTCATCTCCTGCGCAATCAGCACCCTGGTGGTGTTTGTGGTGGTGAGCTGGAGCTCTCACCTGGTGCATGGCGAACGTAAAGTGATTGGGCAAAAGGAAAAGAAAAATGATGCATGAAATCTGGTGGTCGCTGCCGCTAACCCTGATCGTCTTTTTTCTCGCCCGCAGGCTGGCCGCCCGCTTTAAGTTCCCGCTGCTCAACCCGCTGCTGGTGGCGATGGTGGTGATAATCCCGTTTCTGCTGCTGACCGGGATCTCCTATGAGCGTTATTTTGCCGGCAGCAAAGTTCTGAACGATCTGCTGCAGCCGGCGGTGGTCGCGCTGGCCTTTCCACTGTATGAGCAACTGCACCAGATCCGCGCGCGCTGGAAATCAATCATCACCATCTGCTTTATCGGCAGCTGCGTGGCGATGATCACCGGTACTACCGTTGCCCTGCTGATGGGCGCCACGCCGCAAATCGCCGCCTCTATTTTGCCTAAGTCAGTCACTACGCCGATTGCCATGGCGGTCAGCGGCAGCATCGGCGGCATTCCGGCCATCAGCGCCGTGTGCGTGATTTTTGTCGGCATCCTTGGCGCGGTATTCGGCCATACGCTGCTTAACCTGATGCGCATTCGCACCAAAGCGTCACGCGGCCTGTCAATGGGTACCGCCTCGCACGCCCTCGGCACCGCCCGCTGTGCGGAACTGGACTATCAGGAAGGGGCGTTTAGCTCGCTGGCGCTGGTGCTGTGCGGGATCATCACCTCGTTGATGGCGCCGTTCTTATTTCCGCTGATCCTCGCGGTGGTGGGATAAATTGTGATTTAAATCACATTTTTTAATGCAACAAATCAAAGTTGCATAAACAATGAGATATTCATCACATATGAGACTGCTGGACGCCCGTACACTGGCTTCCCATTACATTGTTATGAGGCAACGCTATGCACTCACGTTTTCAAGCTGCTTTGACGACTCTGGCAGCAGACCTGCAGGCGGCCATCGCCCCGATGCTCGCCGACCCGCACTTCCCGGCGCTGCTCGAAGCCGATCAGGTGGCGACGCTGCAGCAGGCGACAGGTCTGGACGAAGACGCGCTGGCCTTTGCGCTACTGCCGCTTGCTGCCGCCTGCGCGCGCGCCGACCTTTCTCATTTTAACGTCGGGGCGATCGCCCGCGGCGTCAGCGGCCGCTGGTACTTTGGCGGCAATATGGAATTTCTCGGCGCGACCATGCAGCAGACCGTTCACGCCGAACAGAGCGCCATCAGCCACGCCTGGCTGCGCGGCGAGACCTCCCTGCGCGCTATTACGGTGAACTACACGCCGTGCGGCCATTGCCGTCAGTTTATGAACGAACTGAACAGCGGACTGGCGCTGCGCATTCATCTGCCGGGCCGCGAAGCGCATGCCCTGGAGCACTATCTGCCGGACGCCTTTGGTCCGAAAGATCTGGAGATCAAAACCCTGCTGATGGATGCACAGGACCATGGCTTCCCGGTGAGCGGCGATGCCCTGACCCAGGCAGCCATTCAGGCCGCCAACCGCTGCCATGCGCCCTACAGCCACTCGCCCTCCGGCGTGGCGCTGGAGCTGAAAGACGGCACCATTTTCAGCGGCAGCTATGCGGAAAACGCAGCGTTCAATCCGACGCTGCCGCCGCTGCAGGGGGCGCTGAATCTCCTGAGCCTCAACGGCTATGATTATCCCGCTATCCAGCGGGCAATCCTCGCGGAGAAAGCCGACGCGGCGCTGATCCAGTGGGATGCCACCGTCGCCACCCTGAAGGCGCTGGGCTGCCAGAATATCGAGCGCGTCCTGTTAGGTTGATCAGCCTGAGCAGATTGCCGGATGACGGTTTTGCCTTATCCGGCCGACCTGTTATACCGTGATGTTGTCGGGTGGCACTACGCTTACCCGACCTACGGTTCGCGCCATGGCGAGCTGAAGATCTCTATGCCGGGTGTCGGCTCACGCCTTACCCGACCTGCGTTCGGCGATCTGTCTATATTGCTGAAAATCCCCGCAATCAAACGCGGGTTTCTTGCGCTTACCCGGCGGGTAAAGTAGCCTGAAGACTCCGTTGTCTATTATTGAGCCAAGTTCATGTTAAAGCGTGTGTTCTACAGCCTGTTAGTCCTGCTCGGCCTGCTGCTGTTGACCGTGCTGGGCCTTGACCGCTGGATGAGCTGGAAAACCGCGCCCTATATCTATGATGAGCTGCAGGACCTGCCCTACCGTCAGGTCGGCGTGGTGCTGGGCACCGCCAAATATTACCGCACCGGCGTCATCAATCAGTATTACCGCTACCGCATCCAGGGTGCGCTGAACGCCTACAACAGCGGCAAGGTCAACTATCTGCTGCTGAGCGGCGATAATGCTCTGCAAAGCTACAATGAACCGATGACCATGCGTCGGGACCTGATTAAAGGCGGCGTCGATCCCGCCGATATCGTGCTGGACTATGCCGGCTTCCGTACGCTCGACTCAATCGTCCGTACCCGCAAAGTGTTCGACACCAACGACTTCATTATCATCACCCAGCGCTTCCACTGCGAACGGGCGCTGTTTATCGCCCTGCATATGGGGATCCAGGCCCAGTGCTACGCGGTGCCGTCGCCGAAGGATATGTGGAGCGTGCGGCTGCGCGAGTTCGGCGCCCGCTTTGGCGCGCTGGCGGACCTCTATATCTTCAAACGGGAACCGCGCTTTCTCGGCCCTCTCATCCCCATTCCGGCGCAGCAGCATGACGTACCGGATGACGCCCAGTCCTACCCGGCAGTCACTCCGGAGCAGCTGCTGGAACTGCAGAAAAACACAAAACCCGCCAATGAGTGATATAAGATGCATTAATCATGCGATGCCAAAACAATGCGTATTATAAGTAACGTTAATTGCATGAATGCTCTTTAATGAGTAATATTTCACTCATCATCCTTTTTGGAGGGCGCGATGGAAACATTAACGGTACAAGCCTTTCTCAATGCGGAGTGGCAAGACATTGCGTTGATAAAATTCCCCGGTAGTGAGCAAGGGGACTGGTTTACAACACAAATCGACTATCTTACCGATTACGCCATCGACTTTCTGGAACGCGATGACTATCACGCCGTGTCGCTCAACCATCCCGTTTCGCTTTATTTTGAGGATCACGGAAATCCTGGATGGTTAAGATTTATAGACGATATCATTCCAGGCGGCGCCAGCCGACGTTACTGGGTTAACTTTTTAGATATCAGTGAACTTCCTCAGGGCCAGCAGAATTTCATCTTGCTCAAATTCGGCACGATGTCGCCAGTGGGAAATTTACGCATTAAAGACTCGGTGCCGGACTGGGATAGTCTGGCAAGCAGTAAAACGTTCTCTGTCACTGATGTCATGAATCGTGCCAGTGATTTTCTCGACTATGACCAGGAACGAGGAGCCGCAGCAGGAGGGGCTACATTATCCCTCTCTCTGGTTGCCGCGATTTGATATCAGAAGAGACGGTGATGGCCGGATAATGAGATTGGGAATGGAGTCAGTCTATTCTCTGTTACAAAAAGCGCCAGCGACGATACTTGATCATGAAACCACGCTGCGGATCCTAATCGAAAAGATCACATCCAGTAATATGGTAAGAGTACAGAATTATCGCTTTGATGTTCAAGGATTTATCATCGATTGGGTACGTCGAGACTTATTAAACATTATTTTTGGCAATAGTGATAACCATGGACGTAATACTGCATTTATGAAAGCAGATAATGAAATTATCCTTGCGCCAATCTACGATTTTGCACCAATGAAAGCCGACCCGGAAGGTATACCGCGCACGATGAAGTGGTCATTAGCCTGCGAATCAGGAGGCGAATATAACTTTGGCGCCATCGCACAAGCTTTGGCTGAATGGATCACCCCTGACACATTGCTTAATGCTTTAAGTGAAACCGCATCTCAACTCGTTGATTTACCATCCCGTCTTAAAGTACGCGGCGTTCCTGTTCAGATTCTGGAAATGCCATCAATTGGTTTTAAATTTATACCTGACAAACTCGATCGCTGGGGGCTGTTATGAAGACCCTGAATAAAAAAGAAACAGAAATCCAAAATACCTTAGCCAGGCTGCGGGCGGATAACCCACCATCCCTACCCGCCACCGGGGTAACGGCTACAGAAAAAAAAGCTCGTTCAGAGATAAGCAGACAACGCGTCTCGGCTGGTTTAAAAAAAGTCAAAACGGTCGATCGTCAGGCGGTCATTCACGCCATTATCCATGACATCATGCTAGGCGCCATCAGCCAGGGAGAGGCCCTGAAAAAACTGAGAGTAGAAGTTCTGGGTTTACGCCAGGATGAATATGCCCGGCTAGTGGATGTCTCTCGTAAGACCTTATCTGATGTGGAAAATGATAAAGGCAATTATTCTGCCGAGATCATTAATAAAATCTATAAGCCGTTTGGCCTTGAAACAGGACTCGTCCCTATTTCTAAAACACTTATTTCTTCTCTATTTAAATAGTAAAAACCCGCGCCAGGCGCGGGTTTTTGATGCGTTCAATCTTATTTCTTACGGGCGTATTTCAGGGAGTCCAGCGCCACGGCGAAGATAATAATCGCCCCCTTAATAATGTACTGCCAGTAAGGGTTGACGCCGATATAGGTCAGGCCGTAGTTGATGACGGTGAAGATAATCACCCCGGTCACCACGCCGAATACGGTCCCTACCCCGCCGCTGAACGAAACGCCGCCCACCACGCAGGCGGCGATGGCGTCCAGTTCGTACATAAAGCCGAGGTTATTGGTCGCCGAGCCGATACGCCCGGCTTCCAGCAGGCCGCCGAAGGCGTAAAACACGCCGGAGAGGGCATAGATCATCAGCAGGTTCAACGCCACGTTAACCCCGGAGACTTTCGCCGCTTCCGGGTTACCGCCGATAGCGAAGATGTTTTTACCAAAGCGCGTCTTGTTCCACAGGATCCAGACAAAGAAGACGGCAATCAGCGCGTAGAAGGTAATGTAGGACAGGCGGAACGAGCCCAGCGCCACAAACCCCTGGGCAAAATGGGAGAAGTGGCTGTCAAAACCGGAGATCGGCGACGCGCCCACGAAGTCGTAGTACAGCGAGTTAATGCCGTACACGATGATCATGGTGCCGAGGGTGGTAATAAACGGCGTCACGTTCAGGTAGGCGATGACGATCCCGTTAATCAGGCCGATGACCGCCCCGATGGCGCACACCAGCAGGATCACCAACGGGATCGGCATGGTCGCCATATCCGGGAACACCTTGTTGGCATTATCCACCGCCTGCAGCATGGTGGCGGCAATGACCGCCGCCAGTCCCACCTGACGGCCGGCGGAGAGGTCGGTCCCCTGCGTGACGATAAGTCCGGCCACGCCCAGGGCAATAATAATACGCACCGAAGACTGAGTCAGGATATTACTCAGGTTGAGCAGACTTAAAAATGTCGGATCCTGGAAAATAATAATGGCCAACAGGACCAGAAGGACGACATATATCCCACCCTCTTTCAGGTAAGTGAGAAAACTCTTTTTATTTAACGCACTCATGTGAAGCCCCTGATCTTAAAGGTGCAATGACGCAAGACGCAGTATTTCGTTTTGCGTGGTGGTTTTAGTCTCTACAATGCCCGCGACAAGGCCATTGCTCATCACCAGAATGCGGTCGGTAATCCCCAGCAGTTCCGGCATTTCGGAAGAAATAATAATGATCCCTTTGTCTTTTTTAGCCAGCTCGGCAATCAGCTGGTAGATCTCGAATTTGGCGCCGACGTCGATACCGCGCGTTGGCTCATCCAGCATCAGGATCTCCGGCTGGGTCAGCAGCCAGCGGCCTATAATGACCTTTTGCTGGTTACCACCGGAAAGCGAACCGATCTGCGTATGCTGGCCGGGGGTTTTAACGCGCATCGAGTCAATAACCCACTGGGTGTCGCTCTTCATTCGCGAGTTATCCAGCAAGCCGATGCTGTTTTTATATTTCTTAATATTGGAGATCAGCGAGTTAAAACCGATATCCAGATAGGCATAAATCCCGGTGGAGCGCCGCTCCTCGGTCACCAGTGCAAAACCGTGGTTAATCGCCTCGTTGGCGCTGTGGTTGTTGATCTTCTTACCGTGCAGGGTGATGGTGCCGCTGGCCTTCTCACGGATCCCGAACAGGGTCTCCACGATGTCGGTGCGTTTAGCGCCTACCAGGCCGGCGATACCGAGAATTTCGCCCTTATGCAGATCAAAGGAGACATCGCGAATGGAGGGTTGACGCAGCGAGGTGAGATTGCGCACCTGGAGGATCACTTCTCCCGGGGTATTTTCGCGATCCGGAAAACGCTGGTTGAGCGAGCGCCCGACCATCATGGCGATAATCTTGTCCATATCCAGCCCTTCCAGCGGCTGGGTGGCGATCCACTGGCCGTCGCGCAGGATGGTTATTTCATCGCACAGCTGGAAAATTTCTTCCATTTTATGCGAGATATAGACGATACCGCAGCCGCGATCTTTCAGCTTGCGGATGATCTTAAACAGATGGTTGACCTCTTTTTCCGTCAGCGATGACGTCGGCTCGTCCATGATGACGATTTTGGCGTCATAGGAAAACGCCTTAGCGATCTCAATCATCTGCATCTGGGATACCGATAAGGTACCGACGCGAGCGCGCGGGTCGATATCAATATCCAGCTCATCAAAAATGGCCTTGGTATCCCGGTACATTTTGTCCTGATCGACAAACATGCCTTTGGTGGGATAGCGTCCGAGCCACATGTTATCCATGACTGAACGCTGTAAAACCAGGTTTAATTCCTGATGCACCATCGATATACCGTTTTCCAGGGCTTCTTTCGCCGAATGGAAATCGATCTCTTTTCCCTGAAAAAGAATGCTACCGGAATCTTTTTGATAGATCCCAAAAAGGCATTTTAATAATGTCGATTTGCCGGCGCCGTTCTCACCCATTAACGCATGAATGGAGTGCGGACGAACCTTCAGGTTGACATTATCAAGAGCCTTGACGCCAGGAAACGATTTGTTGATGTTGGTCATTTCCAACAAATATTCGCCTGACCGTTCGCTATTATTGCTGACCATAGTTATACCTGGCTGCGTTCATGCACGCCCCGTCCGGCGCAATAACGCCAGCAGGAGTCTGGTTCTGTATCAGGAATAATCGGGCGTGGTTAAACCACGCCCGCAACTCACATCACGATTACTTGCCGGTAAACTGGCTCAGGTTGTCTTTATCGACGCCCACGTACGGTACGCGAACAATCTTGTTGTCAATTTTCCAGTTGGTGCCCGCCGCGGCTTCTTTACCTTCCGCGAGGTTTTTCGCCAGATCGAAGGTCGCTTTTGCCTGGTTGTTGGCATCGTTCAGCACGGTACCGGCCATCGCACCGGATTTCACCAGCGCCAGCGCTTCTGGCAGGGCATCGACGCCAAACACCGGAATGCTGCTCTTGTTGTGCGCTTTCAGCGCTTCAACCGCACCCATCGCCATGGCATCGTTGTTCGCGATCACTACTTCAATCTTGTTCGCATTCGGGCCGGAGAGCCAGGCGTCCATTTTGTCTTTCGCCTGCGCGGTATCCCACATGGCGGTATCCAGCTGCAGCTGCTGGGTCTTCAGACCTTTATCATTCAGCTCTTTGATAACGTAGGTGGTACGCGCTTCCGCATCCGGATGGCCCGGCTCGCCTTTCAGCAGGACGAACTGGATCTGACCGTCTTTATTCAGATCCCAGTTCGGGTTGGCTTTCCAGTGCTTGGCGATCAGATCGCCCTGAATAATCCCGGACTCTTTCGAATCGGTACCGACGTAATAAGCTTTGTCATAACTATCCAGCGCTTTGCGGGAAGGCTCTTTGTTGAAGAACACCACCGGAATATTCTGCCCGCGCGCTTTTTCAATCACCGTTCCCGCTGCCGCCGGGTCAACCAGGTTAATCGCCAGCGCCTTCACGCCTTTCGCCAACAGCACGTCAATCTGATCGTTTTGCTTCGACTGGTCGTTCTGCGAGTCATTCATCAGCAGCTGGACGTCAGGCGCGGATTTGCCATCTTTTTCAATCGCCTTACGCACCACCGACATAAAGTTGTCGTCATATTTATAAATCGTCACGCCGATACGGGTATCTGCTGCGTGTGCGGCGGCGCCAAATAACAGACCAGCCATTACAGCAGACAGGGTAAACACCTTCTTATTCATGGAATCTCCGGTTTTATTATGCAGGGTCATTATTGTGAAAAAGTGCGGGCGGGGTTTGTTGCATTAGTGTTACCGCACAACGCATTTCACGACGAAAATTCGGTCTTCCGTGTCGGGTAACGCTCCAGAAAAATACGACTCTAAAACTCGTTTAACGCCTTGTTCCTACTTAAAAAAGTGAGGATAACCCATCACCTCGTGGTTCAGACTGGTAAACGCTGCCATCATAATCAGGCGAATGTTAATATACTGTGAATTTACTCACAAATTGAAAGCGGTTACATCCCATCACCGCTTCAGTTAGTGATCGGCCCCACAGTTTGCCGCTGGGCAACGGAATGACGGCGCACCAGCGTCGGCATAAAGCAGTGCGTTGCCTCGCGATCCAGCTTGCCGGCCGCCCCCAGCAGCGCCAGCTCGGTGGCCAGCTTTGCCATCGACATTACCGGATAGCGCACGGTAGTGAGTTGAGGATCGGTGTAACGGGAAATAGGAATATCATCAAAGCCAATCAGCGACAGATGCTGCGGCACGACAATGCCGTTGTCCTTCAGGGTCGTCAGCGCGCCGGCCGCCATGCTGTCGTTATAGGCGAATACCGCGGTGAGACCGAGATTACGCCCCAGCAGTTCGACCATCGCCGCCTCGCCGCCCTGCATATCCGGGGAGCCAGAACCGACCCAGCTGTCCGGGGCGATGATGCCCTGCTCCTGCAGCGCTTTGCTCCACCCTTCCCGGCGCATATCGTCATCTTCAATGCCGTGGTTTGAGGAGAGATAGCCGATGCGCTGGTGACCGTGATTGAGCAGCATGCGGGTGGCCATCAGCGCGCCGCTGACGTTGTCGAGCCCGACGCAGCGATGGGCAAAGCCTGGCACAATGCGGTTGATCAGCACCATTCCCGGGATATGTTGCATAAAGTCGCTCAGTTCATCATCGCTGAGCGCTTTCGAATGGACAATCAGCGCCGAGCAGCGCTGGCGGATCAGCACCTCGATGGCGTGGCGCTCTTTTTCCGCCTCGTGATAGCTGTTGCCGATTAGCACATACTTCTGATGCTGCTGGGCGACGGTATCCACCGCTTTCACCAGCGCGCCGAAGAAGGCGTCGGAGACGTCCATCACCACCACGCCGATGGTATCGCTCACCTGGGTGGCCAGCGCCTGGGCGTTGGCGTTGGGTCGGTAGCCCAGTTGGGTCACCGCTTTCATCACGGCGTCGCGCGTATCCGGACTCACCAGCGCGCTGTTGTTCAGCACCCGCGACACGGTGGCCACGGATACACCCGCCTGGCGGGCGACATCACGAATGGTGATCATACTCAGCGACCTTAAGAGAATTACAGCACGTCACATTCACCTCCTGTGCTCAGCAAGGAGGCTATTCTGGCAGCGACCCGCGGTCCGCTACGTGAGTGAGGTCACACGGCTGGAAACGTTTACATCCGTTTTGTTAATGATTGTGATCGAGATCGTTATCTGGATGTGTCTTTCAATGATGTGCCTGACGCACGCAGGGTTAACTGACGCCACAGCCATTCCACCGGCCCCTGGCGGAAGCGGCGCAGCCACAGCGATGAGACAAGGAGGTTAACGGCCCAGATGGGGGGAACAAAGGCCAGCAGCTGCAGACGATCGAAGCGCATAAACAGCCCGAGATGATAAAACAGGGTGGTGCAGATCAGGGTCTGCAACAGGTAGTTGGTCAGCGCCATGCGTCCGACGCAGGCGATAGCGCCCACCAGGCGGAAACGGCACAGCTGCGGCCAGTAGCCCCAGGCCAGCGAGGCATAGCCGATCGCCTGTAAGGGGGCGCTCAGTTCGCGCGGCGCCTGCAGCAAAAACGCACACCAGCGATAGTCCCAGGCCAGATACCACTGGGCGAATATTGCCGGCAGATTTACCGCCATGCCGGCAACCACCAGCAGGGCACCCGTGCGCCGGTAGTGACGCAGACTGAACTGCCCTTTGAGCCAGCCGCTGCGCATTAGCGCCGCGCCCATCAGCATCATCCCCGCCAGCTGCCAGCCATACTGGGCGCCCAGCGCCAGCAGATTGTCCGATAGCATATCCGCCCGGTTGCTGACCGCCTCCATGCCGCCGTGCAGCTTCCAGTACTGCTCATACTGCAGGTTCGCCGCATCCGGCACCCAGGAGCGATTCGCCGCCGTCCCGGAGATGACTCCCAGCAGGACCAGCACCGCAATGCCGATGAGGTAGAGCACCACCCCGGTATTGAACAGCGATTTGACATGGTGCGCCTCACGCACCATGCGCCAGCTCACCAGCCCCACCAGGGCGTAGGCCAGCAGAATGTCGCCATCCCAGAAAAAAAGACCGTGAATGAAACCGAGCAGCGCCAGCAGCGTCAGCCGCGACTGGATCCAGCGCTTCCCTCGCGGGAGCAATAGCTGCAGACCGGCGCCAAACAGCAACGCGAACAGGGTGAGAAACTTCACCTGCGCCAGCAGGTCGAGGAGTGCCCACGTCCAGGCATCGCTGAGGGTCGCGCTTCCTGACCAGGCGGGATTGAGGTAAGCGGCCTTCGGCAAGCCGAAGGCGCTGATATTGAGAAGCAGGATACCGAGGATGGCGACGCCGCGGACAAAGTCCAGCGTGACATTTCTCTCCATGTACCCTGCTCCGTTTTAGTTGTGGTGACGTACTGCGCGCAGGAATTCCTGGCGGGTATTCTGGCTGGATTTAAACAGGCCGCCGAGAGAGGTGGTGGTGGTGGCGCTGGTCGCATCGCGAATGCCGCGCGCCTTCACGCAGTAATGCACCGCGTCAATGGATACCGCCACGTTGCTGGTGCCGAGCAGCGTCTGCAGCGCGATCAGGATCTGCTGGGTCAGACGCTCCTGGACCTGCGGACGCTGAGCGAAAAACTGCACGATGCGGTTGATTTTCGACAGGCCGATCACCGCATCTTTCGGGATATAGGCTACTGTCGCTTTACCATCGATGGTGACGAAATGGTGTTCGCAGGTGCTGGTCAGGGTGATATCGCGCACGGTCACCATTTCATCAACCTTCATTTTGTTTTCAATGACGGTGATTTTCGGGAAGCGGGAGTAATCCAGCCCGGAGAAGATCTCATCGACATACATTTTGGCGATGCGATGCGGGGTCTCCATCAGACTGTCATCACTCAGATCCAGATTCAGCAGTTGCATAATCTCGGTCATATGACCGGTAATCAAACGCTTGCGTGTTTCGTTATCAATTTCTTGTACTGGCGCACGCATCGGCGTCTCCAGCCCACGAGCGACCAGCGCTTCATGAACGAGGACGGCTTCTTTACTCAGTGATGACATTTGGGTTTCTCCTGCAGGTGTGGCGCTCTTTGCTTTTTCTGGGGGCAAAGTTTGTATTCATTGTGCGTGAGGTGGCGCACAGAATCCAGTAGCCGTAACGATAATTATTGAAATTGGCGCTGCCTTTTATTAGGGCCTGAAGCCGCGCCTCAGGCGCGGCGCCAAATCCTTATCGCCGAATCCGGAATGATCTAACCGCTGTACGCATCCATAAGCGCCATCGCTACACCGGCATGTTGGCTATAAGTAGCATTAATGATGCAGTAAGTTCTCAAAAGGAGAAAGTGAAAGTTACTCACCGGCTAATGAAATATCTGTATTATGAACGTTTACGCGCACCCCCCTTTCGAGGAGCCTTGCATGGAACTGCTTGAAGAGCATCGCTGTTTCGACGGTCGGCAACAACGCTGGCGTCATCACTCCCCTGTCCTGAACTGCGCCATGACGTTCAGCATTTTTTTACCGCCTGAGCGCGAAACGCCGCCGCCGGTACTGTACTGGCTGTCCGGGCTAACCTGTAACGACGAAAACTTTACCACCAAGGCGGGCGCCCAGCGCATTGCCGCTGAGCTGGGCATCGCGCTGGTGATGCCGGATACCAGCCCGCGCGGTGATGAGGTCGCCAACGATGATGGATACGATCTGGGGCAAGGAGCCGGCTTCTACCTGAATGCCACCGAGGCGCCGTGGGCGGCGCACTATCGGATGTATGATTATCTGCGCGATGAACTGCCCGCGCTGATCCGTAGCGAGTTTAGCGTCGGCGAACGCTGCGCCATCAGCGGCCATTCGATGGGCGGTCACGGCGCGCTGGTAATGGCGCTCAAAAATCCGGGCCGCTATGCCAGCGTCTCCGCCTTCGCGCCGATCGTCAATCCCGGCCAGGTGCCGTGGGGCAAGAAAGCGTTTACCGCCTATCTGGGTGCGGATGAATCGACATGGCAGTCGTGGGACAGCTGCGCGCTGATGCAGGCCAGCCAGCCGGCTGACGCCGTGCCGACGCTGATCGACCAGGGCGATAACGATCCGTTCCTCGCCGGGCAATTACAACCGGCCGTACTGGCGGAAACCGCCCGCCAGAAGGCCTGGCCGTTAACGCTGCGTATCCAGCCTGGCTACGACCACAGCTATTACTTCATTGCCTCGTTTATTGAAGACCATCTGCGCTTCCATGCGCAGCATCTCTTTGCCTAAACGCCACTGCGCCGCGAAGCAGCTTCACGGCGCATGCTCAGGCCCGCAGGCCACGTTTTAGTGCCGACGATCAGAAGCGATAATCCACCGCCATAAAGTAGCGACGGCCCTCTTCGGTGTAGCTGTAGTCGTCCCGGCTCAGATCTTTATCTCCCACGTTCTGCACCCCGGAGCGCAGTTTCACGTTTTTGGTCACCTGCCATGCCGCGCCAACGTCAAACAGGGTGTAGCCGCCCGGCGTTTTGCCGGTGGCGCTTACCGCGCGTTGCTGGCCGGTATAGTTGGCCGTCACGTAGAAGGACCAGTCGTCCAGCGGTTTCCAGTCAAGCGTGCCGTTGGCGGTATGGAACGGCAGCGTCTGCAGCGGTTTGTCGCCGCCATTGCTCAGATCGCGGCCATCGTTATAGGTGTAGTTCATCGTCAGCTTCCACTCATCGCCAAACGGGATCTTCACCTCCGTCTCCACCCCTTTGATGCGGGCTTTGTTGACGTTGAAATAGCGGAAGATCGGCACGCGCTTGCCGTTGACGGTTTTCCAGCCGACAAAGTTCGGGTAGCCCGGCGCTTCGCTGGCGCTGGAGGTGCGCAGAACATCGATCATATCGTCGACATTATTCTGGAAGGTGGTGATGCTGCCTTCGACATCCTGCAGCCAGCCCTCTTCCCCACGGTAGTAGAGACCGAGCTCGAAACTTTCACTGGTTTCCGGTTTCAGGTCCGGGTTACCGATGATGCTGCACGACCCGCGGCAGGAGTTGGTGGTCCAGTCGGGGTTAAGCTGCAGCAGCGACGGGGCTTTAAACGCCGTCGCCCAGCCGCCTTTGACGGTGACGGTATCGGTGGCGTTATACACCAGATAGGCGCGTGGGCTCCAGTGATCGCCATAGGTCTGATGGTCGTCCATACGAATGCCGGTGGTCAGCGCCAGCGGCTCGATGATGCGCCATTCGTCTTCGATAAACAGGGCGTACTGACTGGCGGAGGTCGACTGGCCGCCACTGCTCAGGTTGACCGGATCTTTGAGTTTATCGTGGCGCCATTCGCCGCCGAAGGTCACCAGCTGGTTAATCATGTCCAGCGGCAGGACATACTTGCCATCGATGGCATTGCTTTCCGAGGTGATGGTCCCGTTCTGCCCCGGATTTTTGTTATCCACCTTTTCGCCGTAGAACTTGAGCTCGCTGTTGCCCATATCCCAGCGGCCATTATGGCTCAGGGAGTAGTTCTCACGCTCAAGGCGGTTGCGGTCAAGGGAATCGGAGTCGCGATCCTGACGGTCAAAGCCATAGCCCGCGGTGAAATCGTGGTTGTCGTTCGGCGTCCAGGCGAATTCAACATTGCCATCGCGGCTGGTGAAGCCCTCGATGCGCGGCGTCTCGCCGGTGGCGCTGCTGGAAGACTGCGGATCGTCCTTGGCGCGTTTTGCCAGGCTGCCGTAGGCCTTCATCCCGAGCACGCCGTCGATCAGCGGACCGCTGGTGAAGAACTGGCCGTTCCAGGTATCACCGCGGTCGCGGTGTTCCTGAATGGTGGTATCGGCGCTCAGCGTCCCGGTCCATTTCTGGCCGATTTTTTTGGTAATGATGTTGACCACGCCGCCGAGCGCATCGGAGCCGTAAAGGGAGGACATCGGGCCGCGCACCACCTCGATACGTTCGATGGCATCCACCGGGATCCAGTTCAGGTCGAAGTCATTGTGGCGGAAGACGGCGTTGCGGGAGTTGACGCGTTTCCCGTCGACGAGGATCAGGGTATAGCTGCTGCTCAGACCGCGAATGCTGACGCCCTTGCGGTTATCCCCTTCGTTAGTGAGCTGGACCCCAGGGACATCGCGCAGTACGTCTTTCAGGTTCTGGACGGGCTTACGTTGTAAATCCTGCTGGGTGATGACGCTGATGCTCGCCGGCGCGTCTTTGACGCTCTGTTCAGTGGCCGAGGCGGTCACCACCAGCGTTTCTTCATTTACATCGGCGAGAGCCGGAAACGCCAATGATACGACGGACGCAGACAATCCCGCCCGGATAAAAGGGTTTAACCTGAACATTCCAAATCTCCATGAGGTGTACAACCAAACAAACAAAAAGGTGCTGCTCACACGCGCTGGCGGCCTGTCGCTCTGTCGGCGGCATGCTCGCGCTGTTTTCTCGTCGATGTGGCTGGTCGCCCGATGTCAGTCTGACCCAATGGCAGAGACGGGGAGTGGCTTCATCCGTAATGGGCGAAAATGATAAAGATAATGATTACGATTATCAATATAATTATGAAGAATTGTGTCAAGCTGTAACCGTGCGGACATAAAAAAAGCCCTCTTTTCAGAGGGCTTTTATCGCACAATTGCGAAGATTAACGCTTAAAGCGCTCCGGGAAGGTCATTTCGCTGTAGCGAACAAAGCGGGTGCCTTTCGCCAGCTTGTAACCAAACCAGATGACGAGGAACAGCGGAATACCGATGTAGGTCGCCGCCACGCCGCCCCAGTCAATGGTGTCCTTGAGGAACGCTTCGTAGTTCTGTCCGAGGGTGATGATCAGGCACAGCACGAAAGCGAAGATCGGCCCCAGCGGGAAGAACCCGGAACGATACGGCAGATTATTAATATCGTTACCCTGCATGACGTAGCCACGACGGAAACGATAGTGGCTGATCGCAATCCCCAGCCAGGCGATAAAGCCGGTCATCCCGGAGGTGTTCAGCAGCCACAGGTACACCGTCTGGTTGCCGAACATGGACGTCAGGAAGCACAGCGCCGCGATAACAGTGGTCGCGTACAGCGCGTTGCGCGGCACGCCGCCACGCGACAGCTTCGAGAAAATACGCGGCGCTTTGCCGTCGCAGGCCAGGGTGTACAGCATACGCGTGGAAGCGTACATCCCGGAGTTACCGGCCGACAGAACGGCAGTCAGGATAACCGCGTTCATGATCGCCGCCGCCGACAGCAGACCAGCATGCTGGAAGACCAGCGTGAACGGGCTGACGGAGATATCCTTCACGTCGTTGCGCAGCAGGCTCGGGTCGGTGTACGGAATGATCAAGCTGATAATCAGAATGGCGAAAACGTAGAACAGCAGGATACGCCAGAAGACCTGGCGCACCGCGCGCGGGATGTTCTTCTCCGGATCCTCAGACTCACCGGCCGCGATGCCGATAAGCTCAGTGCCCTGGAAGGAGAAGCCGACAATCATCGCCACGCCGATCATCGCCGAGAAACCACCGGCGAATGGCGCATCAGCGATCCCCCAGTTGCTCCAGCCAGTGGGCTGCGACCCTTTGAAGATGCCGACAATCATCATCACGCCGACAATAATAAAGATAATGACGGTGGCGACTTTGATCAGCGAGAACCAGTATTCCGCCTCGCCAAAGCCGCGCACCGAGATCCAGTTCAGCAGGAACATAATGCCAAGGAACAAGGCGCTCCAGATCCAGCCCGGGGTATCAGGGAACCAGTAGCTCATCACCAGTTGCGAAGCCACGAGGTCAACGGCGATCGTCACCGCCCAGTTGTACCAGTAGTTCCAGCCCAGCGCGAAGCCGAAGCCTTCTTCAACATAATTCTGGCCGTAGGTGGCGAAGGAACCGGACACCGGCATAAACGCCGCCAGCTCGCCCAGGCTGGTCATCAGGAAATAGACCATCAAACCGATCAGAATATAAGACAGCAGCGCCCCGCCGGGACCTGCTTGCGAAATGGTTGCGCCAGAGGCAACAAAAAGACCCGTACCGATGGAACCGCCAATGGCGATCATGGTCAAGTGGCGCGCCTTCAGTTCACGACGTAGCGTGGGCGCTTCTGTGGTTTTAGTTTCCGAAACCATGTGATAATGCTATCCATCCAAAAAATGAGGCGCGATTGTAGCAGACGATCGGGGTTCCATCCGGTACAAATGCAAAGTTATAAGAGAGCTTCATGATCGCCCGCAAATTATTAGTAAAGCACTAACCTGCGGAATTGCCAGCGAATTCCCCCCGTTATGAGGCGTAAAAACCGGGTGCTACACCTGGCAATATTGCAGAAAACGTTGTAATGCTTTGGAAATATGCTTCTGCCGATGATGGATCCGCCACAGCGTGCGCGTCAGCCGGGGCAATGGCACTTTCAGCTCCGCCAGCGTGCCCGAGGCCAGCTGTTCGGCAATCACCCGGCGCGATAAACAGCTGATGCCCAGGCCATGCCGGACGGCGTGCTTGATCGCCTCCGAATTGCCCAGCTCCATGCCCATATGAAACGCCGGCAGATGCGACAGCAGTACATAATCGACAATCTCCCGGGTACCGGACCCATGCTCGCGCAGGATCCACGGCGCCTCAGCCAGTTGCTGCAGGGTCACCTCCCCCGCCAGCAGCGGCGAATCAGGCGCAGCAAACACCACCAGCTCATCTTCCAGCCACGGCTCGGCAATGATGTCGGCGGCATGGCACGGCCCCTCAATCAGACCGAAATCCACCCGCAGGTCGGCGACGGCGTTGATCACATCCAGGCTGTTGCCGACGCTCAATTCCACCGGCAGTTCCGGGAAGTCATGGCGATAACGGGCGATGATCTCCGGCATAATATAGTTGCCGATGGTGCTGCTGGCGTAGACCCGGATCGCCCCGTTATCGCCGCGAAACAGCTGTTCGATCTCCAGCGCCCGCTCCAGCAGCGCCAGCGCACGCGGGTACAGCAGCCGTCCGTGCTCATTCACCACCAGTCGTTTACCGACGCGGTCAAACAGCTGCACGCCGAGCTGCCCTTCCAGATCGGTCAGCGCGGCGCTGACCGCAGATTGCGAAAGCGCCAGCATCTGTGACGCCTGAGTGGTTGACCCACTCTTATGGACTTCGGCGAACACTTCCAACTGCCGCAGCGTAATATGCATAACCCACCCGTTTAGTAATCCAACCTGAATAACCTTCCTTACTATGGTGACACAAATCGAGGCGGCTGAAGGAAGGAAAATCCGCTTATGTCACAAAATCATCGTCTTGCCGGGAAACCACCCCGCTTTCGCCGCATCGCTCCCCTGCCCCCCCTTGTCAGCGACGATGCGGTCCTTAACCACTTATTACGATTGATTATAAACATATAATCAATTTTATATTTAACCGCGCGCGGCGTAACCTTTAGGCAGACAAAGGAGAAGGTTATGACAGCACTCACTTTACCCACCAAACATCGTTCCCTGTGGCATTTTGTCCCAGGCCTGGCGCTGACCGCCGCGCTGACCGGCGCCGCCCTGTGGGCCGGGAGTTTCCCGGCCATCGCCGGCGCAGGCTTTAGCGCCCTGACCCTCGCTATCCTGTTCGGAATGGTCGTCGGCAACACGGTCTACCCGAAAATCTGGCAGCCCTGCGACGGCGGGGTGATCTTCGCCAAGCAGCACCTGCTGCGCCTGGGGATCATCCTCTACGGCTTCCGCCTGACGTTCGCCCAGATTGCCGACGTCGGCGTGAGCGGTATTTTGATTGACGTTCTGACGCTCTCCAGTACCTTTTTCATCGCCTGCTTCCTTGGCCAGAAAGTGTTTGGTCTCGACAAACACACCAGCTGGCTGATCGGCGCCGGCAGCAGCATCTGCGGCGCGGCGGCTGTGCTCGCCACCGAGCCGGTGGTCAAAGCCGAAGCCAGTAAAGTGACGGTCGCCGTCGCCACGGTGGTTATCTTCGGTACCATCGCCATCTTCCTCTACCCGGCGATGTACCCGCTGCTGGCGCACTGGTTTACTCCGGAGACCTACGGGATCTATATGGGTTCCACCATGCATGAAGTGGCGCAGGTGGTTGCCGCCGGCCATGCGGTCAGCCCGGACGCCGAGAACGCGGCGGTTATCGCCAAAATGCTGCGCGTCATGATGCTGGCTCCGTTCCTGCTGTTCCTGGCGGCGCGTGTTAAACAGCTGACCCCGGCAGGCAACGGCGAGAAAAGCAAAATCACCATTCCGTGGTTCGCGATTATGTTCATCCTGGTGGCGGTGTTTAACTCCTTCCATCTGCTGCCGAAAGCCGTGGTGGATATGCTGGTGACGCTGGATACCGTTCTGCTGGCGATGGCAATGGCCGCCCTCGGGGTCACCACTCACGTCAGCGCGCTGAAAAAAGCCGGGGCGAAACCGCTGCTGATGGCGCTGATGCTGTTCGTCTGGTTGATTGTCGGCGGCGGGGTCATTAACGTCGCTATCCACAGCCTGATGGCATAAAGCACTACATCTTTCTCCAGTTAAGCCGCTATCATTACCCACCCCCCAGCGGCTTTAACTGGAGTTTTTTTATGAAATACGTAGGAGCGCACGTGAGCGCCTCAGGTGGACTGGCCAATGCCGCCATTCGCGCCGCCGAAATCGAAGCAACCGCCTTCGCCCTCTTCACCAAAAACCAGCGCCAGTGGCGCGCCGCGCCGCTCAGCGACGAAACCATCGCCGAATTCAAAGCCGCCTGCGAAAAGTATCACTTTGGCCCCGGGCAGATCCTGCCGCACGACAGCTACCTGATTAACCTCGGCCATCCGGTGGAAGAGGCGCTGGAAAAATCCCGTGATGCCTTCATTGATGAGATGACCCGCTGCCAGCAGCTGGGGCTGACGCTGCTCAACTTCCACCCCGGCAGTCATCTGCAGCAGATCCCGGAGGAGGCGTGCCTGGCGCGCATCGCCGAATCGATCAATATCGCGCTGGCGAAGACCGAAGGCGTCACCGCGGTGATCGAAAACACCGCCGGCCAGGGCAGCAACCTCGGCTTTAAGTTCGAGCACCTCGCGGCGATTATCGACGGCGTGGAAGATAAATCCCGCGTCGGCGTCTGCATCGATACCTGCCACGCGTTCGCTGCCGGCTATGACCTGCGCAGCGCCGAAGCCTGCGAGAAGACCTTTGCCGACTTCGAGCGTATCGTCGGCTTCCAGTATCTGCGCGGCATGCACCTGAATGATGCCAAGAGTACGTTTGGCAGCCGCGTTGACCGTCACCATAGCCTTGGCGAAGGCAACATTGGCCACGACTGCTTCCGCTGGATCATGCAGGACAGCCGCTTCGACGGCATTCCACTGATTCTGGAAACCATCAACCCGGATATCTGGGCGGAAGAGATTGCCTGGCTGCGGGCGCAGCAGATCGCCGAAGTGGCGTAAAACAGAGACAAAAAAAGGGCCGAACAATCGGCCCTTTTTTATTACGGTAAGATTATGCCGCTTTTTCGACGTCCACTACCTGCGCTTCCGGGCGTTTCAGCACCGCGTAGGAGAGGCCCGCCACCAGCGTCCCGGCAACAATCGCCAGCAGGTAGCCCAGCACCGGCGTAATCGCTCCCGGGATCAGCAGGACAAACAGACCGCCGTGCGGCGCCATCAGTTTTGCGCCAATCGCCATCGAGATAGCGCCGGTTACCGCGCCGCCGACGATGCAGCAAGGCAGCACGCGCATCGGGTCACGGGCGGCAAAAGGAATCGCCCCTTCAGAGATAAAGCACAGGCCGAGAACCAGCGCGGCTTTCCCCCCTTCACGCTGCCCTTTGTCGAACTTATTGCGGGCAACCAGCGTCGCGATACCCATCGCCAGCGGAGGCACCATACCGGCCGCCATGATCGCCGCCATCGGCGCGTAGGTCTGGGTACTCAGCAGGCCCACGCCAAAGGCATAAGCCGCTTTATTCACTGGCCCGCCCATGTCGGTACACATCATCGCGCCGAGGATTGCGCCCAGCAGAACCGCGTTCGCGGTGCCCATGGTTTGCAGCCAGTGGGTCAGCCAGGCGAGAATACCGGCTACCGGTTTACCGATCAGGTAGATCATCGCCAGACCCACGATCAGGCTGGAGACCAGCGGAATGATCAGGATTGGCTTCAACGCTTCCATACTCTGCGGCAGTTTCAGCTTCGTGCTGATGGCTTTCGCCACGTAACCGGCAAGGAAACCAGCGATGATCCCGCCGATAAAGCCGGAGCCGCCGCTGACCGCCAGCATACCGCCGATAAGACCCGGGGTCAGGCCCGGACGGTCGGCAATGGAGAAGGCGATAAAGCCTGCCAGCACCGGTACCATCAGCGCGAAGGCCGAGCCGCCGCCGATCTGCATCAGCGCCGCCGCCAGGGTGTCTTTCACTTCAAACGCTTTGATCCCGAAGGCAAAGGAGAGCGCAATACACAGGCCCCCGGCCACCACCATCGGCAGCATGTAGGAGACGCCGGTCAGCAGGTGGCGGTAGGCGCCCGCCGACTCTTTTTTCCCTTCGCCAGCAGCCTGAGGTTTACCGGACGGCTGGTACGGTTTGGCTTCGGCCACCGCTTTATCCAGCTCCTGGGCGGTTTTCTTCAGCGCCAGACCGGTGGTAGTGCGATACATTGGCTTACCGGCGAATTTCGCCAGGTCCACCTCGATATCGGCAGCGACGATCACCAGATCCGCCTCGGCCACCTCTTCCGGGGTGATGGCATTGCCAGCCCCGACGGAGCCGCGGGTTTCCACCTTCACCCACCAGCCGCGTTTTTTGGCTTCGGTTTCGATGGCTTCTGCCGCCATAAAGGTATGAGCAACGCCGGTCGGGCAGGCCGTGACCGCGACAATACGTTTCGGTCCGCCGGTAGCCGCCGGGACTGCCGCAGCGGCAGGGGCCGCGTACGGCGTTGCGTGACCTTTGGCTTCGCTGAGGAACAGCTCCGGGTGCGCCACGGCGCGATTAATATCGCCGAGGTAGACCTGTTTGCCGTTCAGCGCGCTGTCGGTGGGCAGCGCCGCGCCCAGCACAATCACCAGTTCGGCGTCGTTCGGGTTATCAATCAGTTCAAGGTGCGCTTTAGGCGCTGCCGCTCCCAGCAGGGTTTTCGCCATATAGGCGCGCGCCTGTCCGAGTCCGGCATCAATAATCAGCAGCGTTTTCATTATGCCTCTCCTGCTGTCAATTAAAGGGTTGTAAGTCGACGCGCGCCATCATCGCGGCCAACTGGGTACGGTCGGTAATACCCACGTTGCTCTGGCTGACGGCCAGGGCAGCGACGGCAGTCGCCAGGCGCAGGGTATGCTCGCTGGATTCACGCATCAGCAGGCCGTAAATCAGGCCGCCAACCATCGAATCGCCGGCGCCGACGGTGCTGACCACTTCCACTGAAGGCGGTTTGGCAATCCACTCACCGGAGGCGTTCACCCACAGCGCGCCCTCTTCACCCAGGGAAATCACCACGTGGGCGATACCCTGCTCGCGCAGCGCATGGGCGGCTTCGATAACATCTTTCATCTCCGGCAGCTTACGCCCGGCCCAGATTTCCAGCTCGCGACGGTTCGGTTTCACCAGCCATGGCGCCGCTTTCAGTCCGGCAACCAGCGCTTCGCGGCTGCTGTCGAAAATAATGCATGGGCACTGGCTGCGCAGACGGGTCATCCAGTCGGTGAAGGCCTCCGGGCTGACGCCGGACGGCAGGCTGCCGCTGACGCAGACCATATCGAACTGCCCGAGCCAGCTCAGGGAGTCGTTGACGAAGCGTTCCCAGTCGCCCGGGGTGACTTCAAAGCCGGAGAAGTTGAAATCCGTCACTTCGCCATCTTTTTCCGTCAGCTTAACGTTGATGCGGGTCCTACCCTGCACCACCTGGAAACGGTTGGCGATCCCCAGCTCGCTGAACAGCTGCTGAAAGCCATCCTGGTTGTCTTTGCCCAGGAAGCCGCCGACGGTGACATCAATGCCGAGATCTTTCAGCACTTTCGCCACGTTGATGCCTTTCCCGGCGGCATGCAGGCCGGTGGTGCGCACCAGGTTCACTTCACCGCGTTCAATCTCCGGGGTGAACCCCACCAGATCGTACGCCGGGTTTAACGTAATCGTTGCTACACGTCTGCTCATTTATGCGCCCTCCCCAAGGCCTGCGGCGATCGCTTCGCCAATCGCATCCAGCGCTTGTTGCGCATCCTCACCCTGCGCGGTGAAACGCAGACGGTGACCTTTTTTCACACCCAGCGCCACGACCTTCATCAGGCTGCGACCGTTGGCCGGCTTGCCGGAACCGTCGAGGTTGGTGACGGTGATGTCGCTGGAGAATTGTTTAATCGTATTGACCAGCATGGTGCCCGGTCGGGCATGCAGGCCGTGCTCATTGCGCACCACGAATTCGGCGCTCAGCACGTCTTCCGCAATGGCATCGTCGCTGGTCAGCAGCGCCAGCACGGTGGCGGCGTCGGCTTTCAGCAAACGGTCAGCTTTCTTGTCCAGCAGCAGCTTGCTCAGGCGGTTCAGCACCGCAGTCGGCTGCTCATCGGCCATCGCCACCGTGACCAGCAGGGAAACCGGCTGATCGTCGCGGGTAAAGGCATTAGCCGCGCGGCTGACCGCCACGGCGCTGCGCAGATTGCCTTCCGCACTGTCGTTCAGCCAGACGCCCTGACCGAGGTTCAGCGGCGTATCGTTGATAGCGTGGCTTACGAATGCCGTGTCAGCGGCACCCACTTCTTTCAATCGCGCCGCGTTCAGCGCCTGCAGGGTCAGCAGATCGCTGGCCGCCACGTCGAGGCTGAGGGTCTCGTTGTCCAGCTTCAGCGCTTCGCTCTGTTTTTCCCCCATCAGCAGCGCACGCAGCTCTTCCGCGGTGGTGGCGGACTGCAGCTGCGCGGCTACCGCGTCATCGCTTAGCACATGGGTCAGCTGACGCAGCAGGCCAAGGTGTTCATCTGAGCTGGCGGCAATCCCGATCGCCACATAGGCGGTCTGCCCTTCGCCCCAGGTGACGCCCTGCGGGAACTGAAATACCTGGACGCCGGTCTTCAGCACCTGGTCACGGGTGTCCGTCGTGCCGTGCGGGATCGCAATCCCGTTGCCGAGGAAGGTCGAGGTCTGCTGCTCGCGAGCCAGCATACCGTTCACGTAGCCATCAGCCACGTTGCCGGCGCTGACCAGCGCGGCGGCGACCTGCCGGATGGCCTCTTCTTTATTACCGGCCTGCTGGCCGGGATGAATATCCTGCACAGATAACTGGAACATGGTTCTCCTCTCCTGCTGAATTGAATCGTTTCAGCTAACTTGAGAAAAAAGGCGCCATCTGACGGGGAACGGATTGTCGAATGACGCTGAAACGTTTCAAGAATTTTGTACCTTTCTTGCTCAACGCGCAAGGTACGTCAGCGACTTGATTGCAGAACTTAGAGGTACTGCACACTTTTGCTGAAGCCTTTGCTATCGACCACCGCAAACGTCAGCTTTTTGCTGAACATTGTATTTTGAAACGCCTTTTTAATTATTCGTGCCATACTACTGTTCATTTTCAGCCAGCAGGCGTAAACTCCGCGCCGTCTCCTGAAACTACAGAAAACCGAACATGCAAAACCGTAGCGCCGCCCTTCCCCGACGCGGGTTCGATGTAACCTCTTCCGCATTCTTGATCGTCGCCTTTCTGACAGGCATTGCCGGGGCGTTGCAAACCCCAACCCTGAGCCTCTTTTTGACCAACGAAGTGCACGTCCGCCCGGCGATGGTCGGCTTCTTTTTTACTGGTAGCGCCGTCATTGGCATTCTGGTCAGCCAGTTCCTCGCTGGCCGCTCCGACCGCCGGGGCGATCGCAAACAGCTGATTGTCGTCTGCTGCCTGCTGGGGGTGCTGGCCTGCCTGCTGTTTGCCTGGAACCGGAACTACTTCATTTTGCTGTTTATCGGCGTCTTCCTCAGTAGCTTTGGCTCGACCGCCAACCCGCAGATGTTCGCCCTCGCGCGCGAGCACGCCGACAAGACCGGTCGCGAAGCGGTGATGTTCAGCTCCATTTTGCGCGCCCAGGTCTCCCTGGCATGGGTGATTGGTCCCCCGCTGGCCTACGCCCTGGCGATGGGGTTTGGTTTTACCGCAATGTATCTCAGCGCTGCGGCGGCGTTTATCGTCTGCGGGATCATGGTCTGGCTGTTCTTACCCAGCATGCATAAAGCGGCGGCGGTGGCGACGGGCCGGCTGGAAGCCCCGCGCACGCACCGCCGCGATGCGCTGCTGCTGTTTAGCATCTGCACGCTGATGTGGGGCACCAACAGCCTGTACATCATTAATATGCCGCTGTTTATCATTAATGAGCTGCATCTGCCGGAGAAGCTGGCCGGGCTGATGATGGGCACCGCGGCCGGACTGGAAATTCCTACCATGCTGATTGCCGGTTATTATGCCCGGCGCTTTGGTAAACGCTTTCTGATGCGCCTTTCGGCAGTGGCCGGTGTGTTGTTTTACGTGGGCATGTTGACGGTGCATACGCCGGCGCTGCTGCTGGCGATGCAGGTGCTGAACGCCGTCTATATCGGGATCCTCGCCGGGATCGGCATGCTCTATTTCCAGGATCTGATGCCGGGGCAAGCGGGCGCGGCCACTACCCTCTACACCAATACCACCCGCGTCGGCTGGATCATCGCCGGTTCACTGGCGGGGGTAGTAGCGGAGATCTGGAGCTATCACGCGGTGTTCTGGATAGCGCTGGTCATGGGTATCACCGCTCAGGTCTGCCTGTGGCGGATCAGAGACGTGTAGGCAAGACGGCCCGGCCTCGACCGGGCCATCCTGATTAATGATCCAGATAGAGGTAATGCAGCCAGCTGGTCATTCGTAGCAGGACTTTGCGCATAATCGACACATGGGCAAAATAATCGGTATAAACCGCCGCCTGCGCACTGACCCCGTCCGGTAAATGTTCCACTTCCGGGTGGGGATCGAGGTCGATCAGCACATAGATGCCCTCTTTTCCGGCTCCGGCGCTCAGCCCCTGCAGCGCACCGCTGGCCTGGTAGCTGCCATCCGGGATCGCCGGCAGCACCCGCGATACCTTACCGCTATAGACGCTGCCCGGCAGACCGTTAAACACCACCTCCGCGCTATCCCCGGCCGTCAGACGCAGAACCGAGTTCTGGCGGAATACCGCCACCACCTGGCGCTTTTGCTGGGGAATAAACACCAGCACCGGCTTGAAGGGCAGACGTACCGCGGTCATCCCCGGCCGCGCCAATAGCTGGGTAACGTAGCCATCGCTCGGCGCACGAACCACAGTTTGCGCCAGATTATACTCCGCCTCGAGGATCTGCGATTTCAGACTGGCAATGTTGGCATCAAGCCCGTTATAGCGGCCAGACACCTGCTCTCTGGCGTTTTGTAATTGCGCTTTCGCCGCCTGCAATACCGCCGTCTGGATCTGCACCTGCTGCCTGGCGTGAGTCACATCCTGTTCCGAGAAAGGATTGACCGGCATGGCCGCTCCCTGGGCATAACGCTGGTAGTCACGGGTAACGCGATCGTACTCGGCCTGCGCCTGCTGCACTCTGGCGCTGGCATCGTCAATGGTCGCCTGCTTCGCCCGCAGCGTCGCCTCCTCGGCCGCCAGATCGGCCTGCAGTTTGTTCAACCGCGCGCGGTAGCGGGTGTCATCGATGCGGAACAGCAGTTCGCCCTTCTTCATTAACACGTTGGTTTTAGTCGTAACCTCAACCACCTCGCCTGAGACCTGAGGCACCATCGGAATAGAAACGACAATTTTTTGCGCCCGCAGCGTATAGGGATGGTTATAGTTCATCGTTAATATTAACGCGCCTACGACCACTATTCCGCCTAATATGGCAGTGGGTATTGTCCATTTATTTACTGGAATGCGAAATATCTTAAAAACGCCCCAGGCGATGGCGACATAGCAAAGGATAATTAACAGATCCATATTATTTCTCGTTATTCCCCGCTGACGCTTGCTGGCTGTTTTTTAACGCCGCTTCGAGTAATGCGATACGTTGCTCCAGTTCCTCGCGTTGCAGACTATCCTCGGTCTGCGAAGCCATCCCCCACCCGCGGTCAGGGCGGTACAAGGTGGCCCAGATCCACAGAAAAGGCCAGATAGCATGCAGGGTAAACAGGCTTATCCAGCCCGCCACATGAATCGCGTCCTGATGGGGGTGCTGCCGTTTTTGCGCGATATGATAGGGAATATCGTGGATAATAATCACTCCATAAAATAATATGAGAAAAACCAGTATTAATACAAACAAAGCAAAATAATTAAGCAGCATGGTGCATATACACTCAGTAAGCCAGCGGGAAGATCGTTATTTTTAATGACGTCGAGGACCACAAAAGAAGCGATAAAACGCACAATTTTCCTTAAATAACGGACTGTTCAACGCAAAAGCCATCATACGTTTAGCGGATCAATAAATCACATGGCAATTCCGCCAAACTGGTATATCATTTTTGATATACAACAGATATCAGGCAGCGATAAGATGTTGAAAGACTTTAAAATGGATGAGCTGAGGATCATCTGCGCTATCGCCGAAACCGCCAGCGTGAGCCGGGCGGCCCAGCGCCTGAATATGCCCCAGTCTAACGTTTCGCGGACGCTGACCAGCGTGGAGCGGAAAGTCGGTTTGGCCATATTCCTGCGCACCGCCAGAGAGCTGGTGCGCACCGAGTTCGGCGAGCAGTTTATTCACGCCAGTCGCGCGGTTCTCGAACAACATGAGCAGCTTATCAACCTTGCCGACCGTTATAAGAACACGCTGCAGGGCGTGGTCACCCTTGGGGCGCCCATCGGTATCCATCAGTTTCTCGGGCGCTATATTCTGCCGGCGCTGAGGAAAACCCTGCCGGAGCTGCAGATCAATCTGGTCACCCGCAACGCCAGCGAGCGGGAACAGAAATACGGCGCCATCTTCAATAGCGACTGCGATCTGCTGATAAGCCCCTTTAAGCCGCAGAATGAAAATCTCATCGCCCGCCCCTTTACCCGCTTTCGCACCGGCGTCTTCGCCTCTCCGGACTATCTGGCGCAACATCCTATCGCCGAGCCGGAGGCGCTGGTGGATCATGAGTGCATTACCCTGCGCATGTTGGGCGGCAGCGACAATATCTGGACCTTCAAAAGCAAAAACGGCGAACCGCTTAATCTCACGGTAAAGGGGGGATTCGTTTGCGATAACACACTACCGGCGGTGGAGCTGGCGAAGCTGGGGATGGGGATCGTCTATGCGCCCTACTATTCACTCGCCACCGAGCTGGCGGCGGGACAGCTGGTTCCCTGTCTGAAAAAGGAGCGCTGTATCGACCTGCAGGCCTGGCTTATCTTCCAGCGGCGGGACATTCTCCCCCTGCGCGTACAGGCGCTACTCGACGGCCTCAGCGCCCATATCAAAAACCTGTCTCATCTGCTGCTTTAAGCTCAGGGCGCGGTGGCCAGCTCAAGATCCAGCAGCCAGGTGATGGCGTCATCGCGGTGGGTGAAGCACATCTCGGGCGAGGGCTGCAGGCTGGCGCACACCTTCGGGCGCAGAGGGGAGCCGAAAATCAGGCACAAGTTGTGCTCGGAAAGCTGAATACAGCGGGTATTGGCGGGCTTGCCCTGCGGCATGCCGGGTATTGGCGATGATATAGAGGGAGCGATGCAACATGCGCCACAATCGGTACGACATTCCACAACCCAGCTCCCAAACGCTCATTTTGTGCCACAGCCTAAACGTTTTGCCAGAAGATAGCAAAACTCGCGAATTCCGCTTGCCTGAAGGCGCGGGCGCGAGTAGTTTTACGCGATATTTTTGACTCGTTAAGTGACAGGATTACTGCAATGCCAAGAGCGAATGAAATTAAAAAAGGTATGGTGCTGAATTACAACGGCAAGCTGCTGATTGTGAAAAATATTGATATTCAGTCACCCAGCGCCCGTGGTGCTGCGACACTGTATAAAATGCGCTTCTCCGATGTGCGTACCGGCCTGAAAGTGGAAGAGCGCTTCAAAGGTGACGATATCGTCGATACCGTCACCCTGACCCGCCGTTTCGTTGACTTCTCCTATGTCGATGGCAACGAATACGTGTTCATGGATAAAGAAGACTATACCCCTTACACCTTTACCAAAGAGCAGATCGAAGAAGAGCTGCAGTTTATTCCGGAAGGCGGGATGCCGGATATGCAGGTGCTGACCTGGGACGGCCAGCTGCTGGCCCTGGAGCTGCCGCAGACCGTTGACCTGGAAATTATCGAAACCGCGCCGGGTATTAAAGGGGCATCCGCCAGCTCCCGCACCAAGCCAGCCACCATGAGCACCGGCCTGGTAATTCAGGTGCCGGAATACCTGACCACCGGTGAGAAAATCCGCATTCATATCGAAGAGTGCCGCTATATGGGCCGCGCGGATTAATCCTCTGTGACGCACCGACAGTAAAAAAGGACAGCCGCTGGCTGTCCTTTTTTATTTGGCGACGGTATGCCCCGATGCCGGGTAATATTCATTCAACACGGTTCCCGTATTTGTGCCGGATGGTGGCTGACGCCTTATCCGGCCTACGTACGACCTGTCGTTAATTTATTCACTATTCTTGCTGAAACTGCCGGTGTTGGCGGCCTCAACATCGCTGAGACGTTCCCGGAAGGCCGGGGCAGCCCGCATGGATGCGGGCTGAGGGCCGTGTTTTGCACGGACGCTGCCTCGGCCCGACCCGAAGCCTGCAGGGATAAGTCGAAGGTACCACGAAGTGGCGATTTTGCTGGCCGGAGCCCGGGGGTACAGGGGGCGGCGGCGACTGGCCGCCCCCTGTGCGCTCCCTGCACCATGAGTAACATAACGCAGAAGAAATATCGGGAGCGCAATCTG
>NZ_PJDK01000046.1:0-45337 GCF_002837615.1 Klebsiella sp. X1-16S-Nf21 | reverse complement strand
GAATCGTCGCCAATCACCACATGGTTCTGCACCGGCTGGAAGGTAATACAGTTGTCGATGGAGCCGCCCGGCATCGGGTTCATGAACTGGAAGTCAAAGCGCAGCTGGTTGACCGCCCCGAGACGCAGCGCGGGGATGGTGACCTCTGATTTGCCGTCCAGCAGCCCCTGCAGCACCGGCAGGCGCAGGATCAGTTTGTTCACGTCCTGAGCGCTGTTAAGGCTGAACGACTGCAGGAACTGGTCGTTGAGGCTGATATCCATCCGCGAACTGTCCTTCACCGGCGGCATGGTGTAGCGATATTTCAGATCCATATCGATGCCGTTGGCCCGCAGCAGATAGAGATCCGGCGGCAGATTAAGCGCCACGGTGATGGCATCCGGCACCAGCCCGCTGGACTGCAGCTGTTGCTCATAGGTTTTCAGCTCAGCGAAGGTGACCGAGCGGTCGGTGCGCACCCAGTTCGGTGCGTCGTAAGGCTGACGCGGCTGCAGGGTTTTGATGCCGTCCACGGTGACGCTGCTGCCGCGGAACAGAATATTGCCCTGGGCAATCCCCTTCGCTGCCAGCAGCAGGTCGTTATCATCGCGGCCGAAAATTACCAGCAGCTTGACGTAAGGATCGTTCGGGTTGTCGATCATTTCGATGGTCGGCGCCTTGACCGGCGGATGATCGCGCAGGAAGTCCGGGCGCTTGTCGTTGGTGGCGAAGACGATGGCGTTACGATCCGGCAGTTCGTTGAAATAGACCGGGAACTGCTGGCCGCGCCAGCCGGCCTTGCTGCCGAACCAGGAGGCGACAATCGCCGCCGCCTGCTGCTGGGCCACCGCTGGCGAGCCCGGGAAAATCATCGGTAGCGTCAGCGGGCGGTTATCGCGCGGATCGTAGAACGGCACCGGGAAGTGTGACAGATCGTTATGCACCTTCAGCGACTGGTAGGTGAGATCCAGATAGCTTTCGCGCCCGACGTCCAGCCACAGCGTGCTGCTGGCGGGGTTTTCGCAGACATCGCGGTAGTGGCCGACAAACTCCAGCCGTACGCGGTTGAAGTCGGTGATGTACAGCGGGTCAATCGGCAACTGCGCGCGGATCTTTTTCCCCAGCTGCTCTTTGGTCACGGGCAGGACGCCCATCAGCTCATCGTTGAGATAGACTTTCAGCTGCGACTGCACGGGCAGCAGCGAAGGCGATGGGGTGTATTCCAGGTTGAGCAGCGCGTTGGCGACCAGCTCATCGCTGCGCATGCCGAATTCGACCGACGCGTCAGGCCGTGAGCCGCGCAGCACGATGCTGCCGGGCGGCGGCGCGATGGTGGCAAAAGTCAGCTTCACCTCCCGCTGCGGGACGTTCTCGGCCACCGCCGCCGGGGCGGTCGGTTCGGCAAGGGCCGCCGTTGGCTCGCCCACCACGATCGGCGCGCCCGGGGTCGCTACCTGCGGCTGAACGCCAGGGGCGGCGTTCGCCACGACGGCCGGCGCCGCATAAGAGGCCAGCGGATACCAGCTGCACATGCCCACCGCTACTGCACACATCCAGGAAAGTTTTCTTTTCATCGCATTATCATCATTGTTGAGCCATTGCCGGGTCTGCGGAGAGCGTCGGCGCGGCGCGTTCAGGGCGTCGGGGTACAAACGACACTATCCAGGCCACCAGCGAAGTGAGCGCGCGGAAAACCACCTTCACCGACGGCGGCGAAAACTCCGCCAGGTGACGATAGCCACGGAAGCCCAGCTTGAGGATATCCAGCAGGCTTTCCATCGGCTTGTCTTCCGGGAAGCTATCCTGCCAAAGCGCCCACGTATCAGCGCGGGCAAACGTACACTGCACAAAATCGATATGCTGTTGGTTGGTCAACGGCAGTAGCTGGAGCCCCACCTCGCTGCCGTTGACCCGCGCGACCCTTACCGGGAAGGCATATTCCTGCTGTCCTCGTTTGAGCAACAGCCGGGCGTTCTGGCCTTCCAGCACCTGCGCGTCGCCGTGAATTTTGATCCCCAGCCCGCCGTCGGAATAGTCGTGAACCGTGCAGGAGAACAGATGGCCATCTTCGCGGGCAATCGCCGCCGGCATGCTCATTTCGACACGATGCGAACGGCGAACCTGCTTGCTTTCGACCGAGACCGCCACCGCGCCGCCAAGAATAATCAGGTTGTAGAACACCCAGACAATACTCACCCAGACGGTGAGAATTTCGTTTTCCGGGCCATACATAAATCGCCAGATCCCCACCGCGACGCCGACCAGATTGAGCAGTACAAGGTAGATATAGGGCCGGGAGATCACCCAGTCGACATACTCTTCTTCCACCAGCCCGCCCTTCGCGGTGACGTTGAACTTACCTTTATGCGGGTTAATCAGCGCCACAAAGGTGGGCGGCGCGATATACCAGGCCAGCACCGTCTCGTAGATTTCACTCCAGAACGAATGGCGGTATTTGCCCTGAATCTTCGAGTTGGTCAGGCTGGCGTGGATCATGTGCGGCAGCACGAACAGCGCGATCATCAGCGCGGGCGCATAAATGATATAGGCATGGAGCAGCAAAAAGGCCAGCGGCGCCGTGAGGAAGATGAGGCGCGGAATACCGGAGAGGAAGTGGAGCATGGCGTTAGCGTAGCAGACGCGCTGCGCCAGCTTCAGGCCTTTGCCAAACAGCGGGTTATCGAGCCGGAAAATCTGCACCATCCCGCGCGCCCAGCGGATGCGCTGGCCGATATGCGCGGACAAACTCTCCGTCGCCAGCCCCGCCGCCTGCGGGATCCGCATATAGGCTGAGGTGTGTCCCCGCCGGTGCAGACGCAGAGAGGTATGGGCATCTTCGGTTACCGTTTCGACGGCTATCCCGCCAATCTCATCCAGCGGGCCGCGACGGATAACGGCGCAGGAGCCGCAGAAGAAGGTGGCGTCCCACATATCGTTCCCGTCCTGCACCAGGCCGTAGAACAACGTCCCTTCGTTCGGCGTTTTGCGAAAGCGGCCAAGGTTGCGCTCAAAGGGATCGGGCGAGAAGAAGTGGTGCGGGGTCTGCATCATCGCCAGCTCTTTCTCTTTCAGGAACCAGCCCATGGTCATCTGCAGAAACGAGCGCGTTGGCACATGGTCGCAGTCAAAGATCGAGACGAACTCCCCTTTAGCGTATTTCAGCGCATTGTTGATGTTACCGGCCTTGGCGTGCTCGTGGCTGGTACGGGCGATATAGTGCACCCCGACATCTTTGGCAAACTGGCGAAACGCTTCCCGTCCACCATCGTCGAGGATCCAGATGTTCAGCTTGTCCTTCGGCCAGTCGATGCCCTGCGAGGCGTAAATGGTGTTTTTCACCACGTTGAGATCTTCGTTGTAGGTAGGGACGAAGATGTCCACGGTTGGCCACAGATCCATATCCTCCGGCAGCGGCACCGGCTGGCGGTTCAGCGGCCAGACCACCTGGAAGTAGCCCAGCACCAGCACCACCCAGGCGTAGGTCTCTGCGAACAGCAGAATGATCCCGCACACCAGGCTTACCGGGTCGTTCCAGTTCAGCGTCGAGGTGTAGCGCCACCAGATATAGCGGCACGACACCGTCAGCGACAGCACGATAAGCATCAGCGCCGAGAAACGCCCCGGGATGCGACGCACCAGCAGCGCCACGCCCCACAGCAGCATCAGGAAGATAAACTGCGACAGCGGGTTAAAGGGCTGCGTAATACACATTAGCGCCAGCACCAGCGAGCAGAAGGTCACCCCCCCAAGGATTACCCGGCGCAGCTTTGGATTAAGGTGCGCCAGCTCTTTCTGTTTATCCAGATGGCCGGTGCGGGCGTTCACCTGTTCAGGCAGTTTCTCCAGCCATTGCGTATAGCGACCGTGCACTCCTTCCAGAGCCGCCAGCGAGCGCCAGTTGACCTTTTTTTCCGGCTCCGGCACGCGCGTCGCCAGCAACCACAGGGATTGCAGCAGGTAGCGCACCGGATCCAGCGGACGCGGGCGATGCGGATTAATATGGGGAAAATAGGTTTCATGGTGGGCCAGAATCGCCTGCCAGCGCGGCGTCTCCAGCGGCATCAGCGCCCAGACCAGCGACGCCCACAGGCAGCCAAGCGACGCCGAAAGCCAGGAGGCCCCGTGCTGCCGATAGTCGTCATAGCGCGCGCGCAGCCGTTCCCCCACCGGCGGAGCCAGCAGCAGCGTGCTGAGGCGGATCATGCCGGCCTCCCGCCGGAATAGTGGATCAGGCACCAGTTCGCCAGGGTCAGCACCTCTTCCGCCGCCAGGGAGTCCTGACGATACTCCCCAAGAGGCTGTTTCGCCGCCAGGCACTCGGCCATCGCCTCGTCGCGGTGAATTGTCACCGGCAGGATGCGCGGCTGGCTCTCCAGCCACAGCTGGTAGAGATCTTCCTGCAGCTGGCTGCCGACCCGCAGGTCGTTAATCAGAATGTCGCTGTTGGCCGGGAGGGGCTGCTGGTGTAGACGGATATGGCTATTGGCGTCGGGATGAACCACCACCAGCGTGCGATCGCACAGCGTCAGCAGCTCGCGGGTTAATGGCGAATAACCGTTTGGCAGATCCAGCAGCAGCCAGCGGTACTGGCTCTGCAGCTGCTGCACAGCCTCCGCCATCGCCCCCAGCGCGGGCTGCAGCTGGTCAGCATTTTCTCTTTCGCCGGCGCTGAGCTGGCCAAACGGCAGCAGATCGATATGTTGCGTATAGCGCAGACCCGCGTCGCGCCAGTCCCGGCCGTCGAGCAGCGCCCGCGCCCAGCCGTCCTGATGTTGGACATCGGTATTGAAAAAAAAGCGCAGCATATTATCCGGGCTGGCGTCGATCGCCAGCACCGTTTCACCGAGCAATTGCAGCGCCCAGGCGAGTGCAGCCGTAATGGACGTGACGCCAGTCCCCCCGCGCACGCCCTGTAATCCCAGAATAGCCATCTCCGGCTTCCTTATTTTTTCTCTGCAAACTCTGCCAGTAACGGCCAGCGCTTCAGCGCCGCATTCAGCTGCTCGCGCCGGGAAATATCATGATAATCAATATCCGGCAGGGAAAATGCCCGGCTTAGCGCCAGAAAATCATTTTGAAAGGTGTACCCCAGCGTGGCGTCCGTGGGTACTGCAGGATCTTTTGCTGGCATATCTCTGTCCGTTTGAAATTTATTATTAAACCAGAGGACGAATACAGCGCATCCTTAAAAGCAGGTGTACATGCTAAAACTGATGACCTTTAATTTCAATGTTAGGTTTACTCTGCCGGTTTCGCTAGTAAACTTATCCAGTGTCAATCAGGGCGCACGAGGGATGCCGTGGATAGTGTATTTACTTTGGGTATTTCATCATTATGGGATGAAGTGTGCCATATGCCGGTCGGTGGGGTATGGTGGCTCAACGTTGACCGTTATACCGATGCCGTCAGTCTGTTTAATCAGACGCTGGCCGCGCAGGCGAAAAACAGCAAGATCGCCGCGCTGGTAATGGGAGACAAACCTAATAATATCATTTCATTAGATAATGAAGGTGGCCCGGATAATATCGCGCTGTTCACCCTGCCGAATCGTCCGGAAGCCCTGGAAGAAATACATCGTGATTTAGTCTGCTCCCTCGAACCTGGCAATTACTTGTTTATTCTGCTATGCGCTGAAAATACCTGGCAAAATATAAATAAAGATAAGCTATGCGCGTGGGTGGAAAAGACCAGCCGCTGGGCGCAATATCACCGTTGCGCTTTCCTGGCGATCAATTCCGCCCAGGATATCGATCGACAGCTCACCCCATTATTACGCGAGTACCGTTCCCTTTCCGGCCTGGCAAGTATTCGTTACCAGGGCGACCGGCATCTCTTTGATATTGCCTGGTGGGGAAGCGACAAAGGCATCAGCGCTCAGCAGCAGCTGATGGTGCAACGCGATGATGCCGGCTGGCGGCTGGCGCAGGAGACGGAAACCAGCGTTCAGCCACGTAGTGATGAGAAGGTGATCCTCAGCAATATGCGCGTGCTGGAAGGCGCCCCGCCGCTGTCGGAATACTGGACCCTGTTCGATACCAACGACGAGGTCTTCAACGCCGGGCGCACCGCACAAGCGGCCACGGTACTTTTCTCCATCACCCAGAATACGCAAATTGAACAGCTGGGACGCTATATTCATACCCTGCGTCGCCAGCGCGGTACGGCGCTGAAAATTATTGTCCGTGAGCAAACGCCCAGCCTGCGCGCGACCGATGAGCGGCTACTGCTCAGCAGCGGCGCCAGTCTGGTGATCCCCAGCAGCGCGTCGCTCTCCCGCTGTCTGACGTTGATCGAAAGCGTGCAGAACCAAAAATTCTCCCGCCATATTCCGGAGGATTTCGCCACGCTGTTGACCTGGAGCCAGCCGTTAAAGCTGCGCGGCTATCAGAAGTGGGATGCTTTCTGCGAGGCGGTACAGAACGTGATGGCCAATACCCTCCTGCCCGCCGACAGCAAAGGCGTGATGGTGGCCCTGCGCCCGGCGCCAGGGCTGCGCGTTGAGCAGGCGCTGACGTTATGCAAACCCAACCGGATGGGCGATATCATGACCATCGGCAATAACCGGCTGGTGCTGTTTTTGTCGTTTTGCCGGATTAATGACCTCGATACCGCGCTAAACCACATTTTCCCGCTGCCGACCGGCGATATTTTTTCTAACCGCATGGTGTGGTTTGAAGACAAGCAGATCCTCTCGGAAATCGTGATCATGCGCGGCGTCGAGCCCGCGCACTGGAACACGCCGCTGCCCTTGTCGATAGATAAAAACGAAACCATCAACGCCACCCACGATGGACGCCACTGGCGACGCTACCCCGAACCACACCGGTTAACCACCCGTGAGGAACAAGCCTGATGATGTCTATCGCCGATATTCTGCAACTGGTGGTGCTCTGCGCCCTGCTGTTTTTCCCGCTGGGCTACCTGACGCGCCATTACCAGCGCCGTATTCGCACGACGTTAAGATTGATGTTCTTTAAACACCGTTACGTGAAACCGGCAGGCGTATTACGCCGGGGAGCCACGGTTAAGCAAGGCAAAGCGAACAAATGACAAACACTAAACCGACCGCGACACCGCTTCCGCTCTGGCAGTACTGGCGCGGCCTTGGCGGCTGGAATTTATATTTTCTGGTCAAATTTGCCCTGCTGTGGGCCGGGTATCTCAATTTCCACCCGATGCTGAACCTGGTGTTTCTCGCCTTTCTGCTGGTGCCGATCCCGCGCGAAAAGCTACACCGTATCCGCCACTGGATCGCTATTCCGCTCGGCTTCGCGCTGTTCTGGCACGATACCTGGCTGCCCGGTCCGGAGACGCTTCTTAGCCAGGGTTCGCAAATCGCCGGCTTCAGCGCCAGCTATATCTGGGATCTGATCGTCCGGTTTATTAACTGGAGCATGGTCGGCGCCTTCTTTGTTTTACTGGTCCTGTGGCTGTTTATCAGTCAGTGGCTGCGCGTCACTGTGTTTGTCTCCGCGATGGTCGTCTGGCTGGCGGTCAGCCCACTGCTGCCGGCCTTTACCCTGTGGCCCGCCGGTCAGCCCACCACGGCCGCCGCCACGACCGCGCCGGCCAATACCGGGGCCAACGCCGCCGCTGGCGCCGCGACCAGCCCCGCCAGCAGCGATATTCCGCCGCAGACCGAGCCGCCGACGTCAGCCAATCTCACCAACTGGCTGAACGGTTTCTATGCCGCCGAGCAGAAGCGCAAAACGCCGTTCCCGGACCAGCTGCCGGCGGATGCCCAGCCGTTTGACCTGCTGGTGATCAATATCTGCTCGCTCTCCTGGTCGGATATTGAAGCCGCCGGTCTGATGGACCATCCGCTGTGGAAGCATTTCGATATTGTCTTCAAAAACTTTAACTCCGCGACCTCCTACAGCGGCCCGGCGGCGGTGCGCCTGCTGCGCGCCAGCTGCGGCCAGCTGTCGCATACCAACCTGTATCAGCCGTCCGGCGCCGATTGCTACCTGTTTGAAAACCTGGCGAAACTCGGCTTCAACCAGCAGCTGATGCTCGGCCATAACGGTCTGTTCGGCGACTTCCTGAAAGAACTGCGTTCGCTGGGCGGCATGCAGAGCCCGCTGATGGACCAGACCGGGTTGCCGGTCAGCCTGCAGGCGTTTGACGGCTCCCCGGTGTATGAGGATCTGGCGGTCCTCAACCGCTGGCTGAAGACCGAAGAGGCCAGCAGCAATCCGCGGAGCGCCACCTTCTATAACACCTTGCCGCTGCATGACGGCAATCACTTCCCGGGGCAAAGCAAAACCGCAGACTACAAAGTGCGGGCGCAGAAGCTGTTTGATGACCTGGATAACTTCTTCACCGAGCTGGAGAAATCGGGGCGGAAAGTGATGGTGGTGGTGGTGCCGGAACACGGCGGCGCGCTGAAGGGCGATAAGATGCAGGTCTCTGGCCTGCGGGATATCCCGAGCCCGTCGATCACGAACGTCCCGACGGCGGTAAAATTCTTCGGCATGAAAGCGCCGCATGAAGGGGCGCCGATTATCATCGATCAGCCCAGCAGTTACCTGGCGGTGTCGGAGCTGGTGGTGCGTGCCCTCGACGGCAAAATGTTCAGCGAGGACAGCGTCAACTGGCAGCAGTATGTCGCAAACCTGCCGCAGAGCGCAGCGGTGTCCGAAAACGCCAACGCCATCGTCATCCAGTATCAGGGCAAGCCTTATGTCCAGCTGAATGGCGGTAGCTGGGTGCCTTATCCGCAATAAGCGACAAGGCCGCCCAAACTGGCGGCCTTACATCGTGAGACGTTCCCATTCTCCCTTCCCCACCCGCATGCCTACGGGCGGGGAAGGCGGCAAATCAATCACCGTCTCTAACGCTGATCCTGTTTCGCCAGCCAGACCAACTGCTTGAGGCTGGCAGAGTAATAATCATCCTTGTCGTCAATCTGCGGCGCCTCCTGCGGTTCACCCAGCGTCAGATCGCGCACCGCCAGCAGACCGCCGGCCATATACCAGGGGGCCACCTCGTTGGTGCTGACGTTGATCCACGCCGGGGTTTGCAGACGCGGGTAACTCTGCATCCAGGCCTTCCACGGCGCGAGCAAAGCGCTTTGCGGATCGGCCCACGAGAGATACAGCGGGATACGAATCGCATCGAAACTCATCCGCGGCGGCCACTCTTTGGCTGGCAGCATCTTGCCATCCGCCCGCAGCGCCACCCAGTCGCTGGGCAGGTGTGATTTCCCCCACCCCATCTGCCCCAGCAGCGCCTGTCCGTCGGTCTGCAATGTCCGCCAGGCGGTCAGATGCGTCCGCTCCGCGAAGGCGCGCCAGGCCGGGAAGATGAAATAGGAGGGATTAAGGTTCAGATGGTCGTTGAGATTGAACCCTTTCACGCCCGGGAGCATCACCTGACGACCGGCGAAGGTCACCACCGTATATTTCAGCAGGGAGGCGGTGATGGCATCCGAGGCAATCGCGTAGCGCTTGTCCTGCCACTGCTTTTGCGCACGCAACAGCGCCCAGGCGATCAGCGTATCGCCATCAGAGGCGTTGTTTTTATCGGCGATAGGGTCCGGCGCCACCGGGTTATAGCGCCAGTAAAACAGCCCGTTAGACTTATCGCGCAGGGTGCTGTCCGTCCACTGCCACAGCTTGTCGAACGCCGGGCGATCGTTATTCGCCACCGCCAGGAGCATGGCAAAGCCCTGACCTTCCGTATGCGACACATTGCCATTGGCGGTATCAATGATACGGCCGTCCGGCATCATAAAACGGGCCTTATAGCGCTCCCAGGCCGTATCCGCCCACGCCCGGGGCACCAGCATCACTGCCGTTGTCACTATCACCGCCACTAAAGCACGCAGGGGCATACATTCACTCATTATGGATGGTAGTAAAGAAACTGAACGTCAGAGACAGAGAACACCCGCTCACGTTGTAAAACGACATGAGCACTGCCTCCCTGACTCTGCAGCCAGCGAGAATATAACCCCTCCAGTATGGCACAGAACGCGTTGCACCAGCGCACGCGTCCCGCGTCGTCCCGGCTGACCGGCAACGCCTGATGGCGCAGGCGCAGGCCATCCTCACCGACATCAATCGTCACCACGCCCCAGTGGAAATGGGTCAGCAGCCGGTTGATATTCGCCTCCAGCTCTCCCACCGTCTCCGACGCCGGCAGCGGATGGGTCTCCGCCAGCGAGGCGCCCATCTGACGCAGGAAGGGCTGGCTTTCCAGCTCGCCGGCATTATTTAACATACCTTCGACCATAATAACCAACAGATCGAACCATCCGGCAGGCGTCTGCTGTTGCTGGAACCAGGTCGTGACCACCGGGTTATTGTTCTCCGTCATCATCAATGATCTCCCAACATATAGCGGATATAGAGCCCGGCGGTACTTTCGTTATAATCCCCGAAGGTGTCATAGCCAATCTGGCCCCCCAGCGTCATCTGTTTGTTAACCTTGTAGTCCGCCCCGGCGCGCAGGGTATAGCCGATGCCGCTCTTCGAGGTCGCGGAATAGTAGGCTTCCTTGGCAAACCCATTGCTCACCGCCGTCTCCAGGGTCTGCTGCCACTCCGAATTGGTCGGGAAATAGGCGCTCTTATCCTGACTGTAAGACTGGTAGCCCACCGAGCCGCCAAGCTTCATGGTCCAGTTATCATATTTCTCCGTCAGACTGACCGGCAGCGACACGCTGACATAGTTTTGCGGGCTAAAGTAGCCCCCCTGGCCATAGGTGAAGTAGCTGAGGTTCTTGGAATAATCCATATAGCTCATGCTCAACCCGGTCTGTAACTGGCGGTATTCGTCATGATAGGGCCGCAGATAGACCCCGGCATTGGCGTTAATGCTGGTGTTGCTGGCGACGTTCTGCCCCAGATAGCTGTATCCGCCACCGCCGACATAGAAGCCCGCGTCGCCGTCGTCATAGCTCAGCTGCAGGGTGCCGCCGTTTTTCGTCACCTGCCCCCAGGTTTTACCGGAATAAGTGTCCTTCAGACCAACGTAAGAAAGCAGGCTGTCGGTCAGTGAGCGGCGTTCGCCGGTCAGGATCAGCGACAGGTAGTTGCTCAGCTTAGGCGACCATTTCACCCCACCGACAACGGTATTGAGATCCTGGCCCAGCGGCGTGCTGCCAATATCGACGCGATAATCGTCACCGCTTAACGCCAGCGCCAGCTCGACGCCGTTAGCCTTCTGCGAATCGGTTGAGCCGCTGGTCTGGTCAACGTTCGGCTTAAGGCTGGAAGAGGCCAGATAGCTGGCGACCTGTCCCGAATCATAGCTCCCGAGCTTCGCCAGGTTTTCCATCCCGCTGCTGGTGGTCGGATTGAAATCTGCCGCATTCAGGGTGCCCAGGCCGCTTAAGGCTTCGGCCCCCGGATTGCTGGCAAAATAGGCCGTCCGCTCCGCCTCGGTCATCGAGGCGATCGCCGCCTGCTCGCTGGTGGCGGTACTCACCATATTGGAGACCGCGTTAGCCAGCGGGTTGGCGCCGTAGCGACGCCAGGCGTCGCCGCTGGCGGTTCCGGCGTTCAACGACACCGGGGTGACGGTAAAGTCAAAGCGCGAATCGCCAAATGGCGAAGAAGACCAGGTCAGCGGCGTCCGGAGCTCCGTCAGCTTGCTGGTACCCGATTCGCCGTCGCGCCCGCGCACGTCCATACCGCCCTGCAGCCAGCTGCCGGTTTTCTCCTGCAGCGACTCCATCATGGTGTCCACCTGGCGCAGCATCCGCGTCTCGGCGGTGTCCACTGGCAGATCGGGGCGCTGGATCCCCGGCAGCGTGGAACCGGGCGCGGCGGCCGACTGGGCGACCTGCCACGGCATATACTGCCCGTAGGCGGAGGCCGTTCGCGTCGGCGCCGACGTTTGCGACACGCCGATGAAGGGGTTATCCGCCGCCAGCACCCCGCCGACGGTTGGCGTTTCGCTGCTGTTGGTGCTTTGCATACCCAGTAGTTTGCCGCGGGCGCTACGCAGGTAGGTCATCGCCTGCTGATGATGGCCCTGCGCCTCTGCGACTCTCGCCAGCAGCAGCAGGCGGTCCGGGGAGTTATCCTGACGCAAGCCGCCGGCCAGCTGTTCGGCGCGATCGTTATTCCCCGCCGACAGCGCCACGTCGATGGCCCCGGCGCGCGCATCCTGGTTCGGCGTATCACGCGTCATCAGGTAGTCATAAACCACCCCGGCCTCTTTATTCATTTTGCCGCTCTGGTACAACCGCGCCATCGCGAACATCAGATCGGTATTCTGCGGGTCGCTTTGCATGGCGCGGATCAGCTTGTCATACGCCGCGGCGTAGTTGCCCTGCTCACGCAGGCGATCGGCTTCGTTGATCACATAGCCATTGCGAATGCTCGCCAGCTGCGTCGGCGTACTGCTGGCCTGCAGCTGCGGATTGCTGAGCAGGTTCTGCGCCTCGCCGGTCAGCCCGGCCTGATTCAGCACCGCAATCTGATCGGCGTAATCACCGGCGTTGCCGGACACCCCGCTGCTGATATTGTTGCGCACCAGCGAGACCGCGGTAGTCAGATCGCCGCTCTCGGCCAGCAGCCGCGCCAGCTTGCCGGCGTCCGCCGGGGCCTTCGGCGGCGTGGAGGCCATCGCCCGCAGGGTATTGCTGGCGGCAGTGCGGTTGCCCTGCGCCAGATAGTTTTCGGCGGTCGCCAGCTGCAGGTTGTAGTTCACCCGCTGGCGTAAATCGCGCATGTCGCTGGTCTGGCTGCCGCCGGGAATGCGCGCCAGCAGCGTCTGCGCCTGCTGCCAGGCGCCGTTTTCGCTGGCAAACAGGGCGGCGGCATACAGCGCATTGTTGCTGGCGCCGGGGCGATAGGCCGCCGACATCAGCGAAGAGGCCTCGCTGCCGTTACCCGATTTTTGCAACAGCCGGGCCAGATCAAGGCGCAGCCAGGGATCGTCCGGATAACGGGCGACGCCTTCGCGCAGAGTGGCAATCGCGCCGCCTGGATTACCGCTGCTGACCTGCGCCTGGGCCTGACGGCGCACGGCATCGCCCGGCATACCGGCCACCACCCGCGGCTGCAGTTTTTGCTGCAGGCTCTGCGGGAGCGTCTGCAGCATCGCCTGCGCCTCGGCGGATTTATTCTGCTCGCGCAGCACGTAATAGAGGTTTTCCCGCCCCGCCGCGTTCTGCGGATCGTCGCTTAACAGCGAGCGTAGCGTTTGCTCCGCCTGGGGCAAATCTTTGTTATGCCGCAGCACATCGGCGCGGAACAGCTTCGCCGAGGCGCCCCGCGCCCCGCTCTGCTGCGCCAGCGGCGCGGAGAGCGCCAGCGCCTGACTAATATTGCCCTGCTTATAGGCCTGCTGCGCCTGCGCCAGCTGGCCGTAGAACAGCGCATCGGCCGCCTGCTGACGACGGGTCGCCGAGGCGTCGCCGCCGAGATCCGCCGCCCGGCTCAGATACTGCGACGCGGCCTGGTAGTCGCCGCTGCGCTGCGCGATATAGCCCATGCCCGCCAGCGCATCGGCATCCTGCGGGTTGGTCTGCAGCACCTCTTCAAATTGCTGCTTCGCGGCGGCGGTATTGCCGCTGTTCAGATTGGCGTAGCCCTGGCCACGCGCCTGACCGCTGCGCCGTTCGCGAAAGTAATTCTGGACTTCACTATCCTGCGGATGCCGCTGCATCCAGGTATCATAATACTGCTCATCCCCGGCCTGCGGGCCCAGCCAGAGCAGCGCCTGACGCAAGCCGCTGTCTGCCTCTTTATTGCCGCTGGCCATCGGCTCCAGCAGGGCGATCCCTTCCCGGCGGGTCTCTTCCCGCCAGGTTAAGGCTTTGCCCAGCGCCACCCGCGGGGCGTTCTCCTGCGGATGCTGGGCCACGTACTGGCGCAGTTCGCTGATGGCCTGCGGATAAAGCGATTTGTCGCTGGCCATGGTCAGGTAATATTCCGCCGCCAGCCCGGCAGGCGGCGTATTGCCATTAAACATGCTGCGCCAGGTCGCCAGCGCCCCGGGGATATTGCCGCCGCGCGCCTGCTGGCGGGCCAGGCTGAGCTGCCCCTGCGGCACCTGCGACATCTTTTTAGCGTTGTCTAAATCCTGCAGCCCCGGGCTGTCCGGCGCCGCTTTCGCCAGCCGGGCGCGCCACTGCGCCGCCGCCTGCATATCGCCACCCTGCTGCGACCAGAGCGCCATCAGATACAGCGCCTGGGTGTTATTGGCATCGACCGAAAGCACCTTCTGCAGGGACTCCATCGCCAGTTCGTCATGGGATTTCTCATGCCAGTAGTTGGCCTGGGCGAACAGCGCCTGCAGCGCCGCGTCGTTACCTGCCGCCAGCGCGCCGCCAGAAGCACCGAGAGTCAACGCGCCGGTGAGGCAGAACGTCGTGAGCCGGCGGGAGGTTTTCATCGTTATTGTTATCTTTCTTTTCATTAGTTATCCCCCGAACCCAGACGCTTACGGGCATGACGTTTAAACATCGCGGTCAGCGCCAGTCCCATTATCGAGGTGGCAATCAGCCCCAGCACCGCCAGGAAACCGGAATGCTGGCTGGCATACCAGACAGCCATCATGTACCACGGCATCTGACCGCTGGGGAACGGCGTGCTGACCTGGAAGCTGCGCACCCCGTTATCACTGGTGATCACCGCGGTATCGCCACGGATCCCGGCGTTGATACGCGGCGAGTCCAGATCGGTCTTCAATCGCGCCAGCTGGTCATCATTGCTGGCCATCGCCACCACCACCAGGCGAGTCGCGTTCCACGGCGAACGATAGCTGATGAACCCGCGCCAGGCGCTGCTGGACGAGAAGTAGCGATCGGCATCGAGGCTGGCCGAGGTCCAGTCGCCGGTGAGCCGACGCTGCACTTTTTGCCACAGGTCAGGCTCACGGACGCTCAGTGTGTTATCCACCGGACGATACGGTGAATCAGCCAGCAGGCTCTGGTTAAAGGCCTGCTGATCGAGAGCGGTGACTGCCAGCACGTCACGTTCGCGCAGCGACTGCAGATCCGCGCCACCGGTCGGCATCCCGAGCACGACGCGGTTATTCGCCAGCGCAGTGCCGGTCGCATTTCCGGAGCGCGCCGCCAGATTCAGCAGGGTGGCCACCTGGGTCTCAGACGGGTCCGCCGGCAGCATAAGCGTCGTTTGCGAATAGTCCGCCAGTCGCGAGAAAGGGAATGAGGCGCCAACGAAATAGGAGAGGTTTGGCAGCAGCGAGAAGTGTCGCGTTTTGCTCAAATCAATCCAGGAATCGTCAGTGATCCGGCTCTTGATATTGTTATTCAGCAGTACCGAGCACGGAACATCATCCTTCGGCACCACATTGAAGTACATCGACAGCTGGTTATCGCCGTAGATCAGATAGGGCGCCAGCGGGATGGTAAAGCGCTCCTGGCGCGCATCGCCCCCGAGGTGGCGCCAGACTTTCTCCAGCGGCCCCTGCTTGTTCATCGCCAGGTTATTGAGGAAGGTACCGTTGAGCGTGACGCTCAGCAGGGACTTGTCCTCATTAATCCAGCTTTCCGATGGGAAGCGGTAGCCAACCTGTAGCGGGATCGTCTCGCCATCCCAGAGATAGAGGTCGGGCGCGGCGCGAAAGGCGATACGTAAAGGCTCATGCCAGACGCCGCTGACGGTCGGGCTTTGATCCTTACGCAACAGTTCGCTGAGCCTGACCGGACGATCGGTGGGGATCCAGCGCGGCGCATCGTACGCTTTACCAACCGGGATGGTCTGCGGTTCGACATCCTGCGTCGCGGTTTGCGGGGCGAAGTTGCCGCGGGTCAACCGCCAGGCGGCCATGCGCAGCGCCATATCGTTTTTACCGACAATCAGCAGCAGTTTGTAGGCCGGATTGGCGGGGTTGGCGATGATGCGCAGCAGCGGTTTATCGGTTTCCGGCAGCGTCATGCCGCCCACCTGCTCGCCCGGATGGCCAATCACAATACCATGGCGTTCCGGCAGGCGATCGCGCAGGGCGCTGAAGGCGATGCCGCGATAGTCCGCCTGGATACCCAGCCATGAAGAGACCAGCGCCGCGGCGCTGAAGACGTCAGCCGACGGCTTCGCCCCATAGGCGACCGCGATGTCCGCCGGGGTCATCTGCATACTGTCAAAGAAGGGGCGTGGGAAGTGGCTCAGGTCGTCGCTGATGTTCAGTTGCTGGCTTTCCCAGCTGAAATGCGACGTGGGCAGCACCGTCACCCGCGACGAATCATGAATATCACGCTGGCACTGCAGGGTATCGCCATCGTTGATCTTCACGCTCAGGTTATTGCTGGAGACCATCAGCGCGGGCGGAATATCCAGCTGATAATGGGAGACATCCTCGCCATCGGCACCCAGCGGCAGAGTGCCGAGGGGCTGACCGTTGAGCATCAGCTGCAGGGTGGCATTGCGGCTCGCCATTTCCGGCGATACGCGGACGGCAAGGCTGAGCTGGGAATGGATCACCACCTGGTCGGAAGGCAGCGTAAAGCTAACGCCCCCCTGCCGCTGGCCGCCGCTGAGGATAATGCCATCCGGCATCCCCATTTGCGCCAGATTCAGATCGCCTCCCCAAACCGGGGCGACGGGGATGACATCGGGCGCAACCGTGTCGCTCACCGGCGGGGTTACTGCGGGCATCTCAGGCACAGGCGTTGTCAACGCCGCATCGCCTGCGGGGGCGGGCGCTACCGCTGGCGTGGCCTCTTCCGGAGCGGCCGCCGGAGGTTCGTCACCGGGCTCATTGTCCGCCGCGCCGTTGAGCTGCGGAAAACTCAGCGGGGCTGAAGCGCCAGTAGCCGGCTCTTCACTGTGCAGCGCAGGCGCAGAGAACATCCCTGCCAGCAGCGCCAGCGTCGTTAATCGCTTCATAACGTCCCATCCTCCTGCGCCGTTTTCGCCACAGCCGTCCGGCTGCGCTGGCTGCGACGGGTTTTCCACGTCAACCAGAACAGTTCGAACACGCAGCGCAAAATGGTGAAGAAGGAGCGGAACGGGTTATCCTGCGGGCGCGGCGGATTAATCCAGGCATCCGCGCGGGCCAGCACCACCCGCACCAGTTCACGGCGGCGTGAGAGAGGAATATCTTCATCAAACTTGAGGCGCAGGAAGCGCTCATCCGAGGTGACCAGCTGAGCCGGGATGGAGATAGCCCCGGACTGCAGGATCAGCTCAATCTCTTCGATATCATCCTCCAGATGGCGCATATCCGGCGCGGCCACGCGGCAGCCGCCCATCGACAGGTCCGCGGTATGGCTGCGGGAAACGATACCGCTGGCGTAATGGATCACCATCGGAATGTCGACATCGATACGAATGGTTTTTCGCACCTGCCGCGTTTCGCGCGCTACGGCAATCGCCGCCAGCAGGAAGATCAGACTGTAGATCCCCCACCCGACGTTGAGGGCGATAACGTTGGGATCCGAGCCAAAGTAGTCATGGCCAATCGCCCGGACGATGCCGACCACCACCCCCAGGGCTAGCAGGCAGGCCACCACCAGGTGCGGCCGCACCACGGTGAAATCGAAGTAACCGACGTCAAGCAGCCCACCCTTATCGGTAACGTTGAATTTGCCGCGTTTGGGGAAAATCATCGTCACCAGTGTCGGCAGCACCAGGTGGAAGGCCAGCACAATATCGTAGATCTCCCCCCAGAAGCTGTAGCGATAGCGGCCGTTCATTCGCGAACCAACGTAAATAGCGAGGAACAGATGCGGCAGGGCATAGGAGACAATCAGGCTCGCTGAAGAGTAAATAATATTGAGGTTAAACAGCAGATAAGCCAGCGGGGCGGTGACAAACACCACCCTCGGGAGCGCGAACTGGTAGTAGAGCATGGCGCTCAGGTAGCACAAGCGCTGCTGGAAGGTCAGGCCGCGACCAAACAGGGGATTATCGACGCGAAAGATCTGCGTCATCCCGCGCGCCCAGCGGGTTCGCTGGATGACGTGCACCACCAGACGTTCGGTGGCGAGACCAGCCGCCAGCGGAATATCGAGAAAGGCCGACTTCCATCCCAAACGCTGAAACTTCAGCGCCGTATGGGCATCTTCGGTCACCGTTTCGACAGCGAAACCGCCGATCTGCGCCAGCGCCTCGCGGCGGATCACCGCGCAGGAGCCGCAGAAAAAGGTGGCGTTCCAGTTGTCGTTCCCCTGCTGAATCGGGCCATAGAACAACATCCCTTCGTTCGGGATGTTGCGCCCGACGGAGAGGTTACGTTCAAACGGGTCCGGGGAATAGAAATAGTGCGGCGTCTGCACCAGAGCCAGCATCGGATCTTTCAGGAAACCGCCGACGGTGGCCTGCAGGAAGACGCGCGTGGCGACGTGGTCGCAGTCGAAAACGCAGATAAGCTCCCCGTGGGTCAGGGTCAGCGCATGGTTAAGGTTCCCCGCTTTGGCGTGCTTGTTGTCGTTACGGGTGATATAGCCCACGCCGACGTCGGCGGCGAACACGGCAAACTCACTGCGTTTGCCATCATCCAGAAGATAGATCTTCATTTTATCTTTTGGATAATCAATGCATTGTGCCGCCAGGACGGTATCGCGCACCACCTCTAACGGTTCGTTATAGCTCGGAATATAGATATCGACCGTCGGCCACTTGCTCATATCATCCGGCAGTGGAACAATGCCGCGCTTCAGCGGCCAGACCGTCTGCAGGTAGTTAAGCAGCAGCATCACCCAGATATAGACCTCCGCCAGAAAGAGTCCCATTCCGAGAATGGCTTCAATGGACGAGTTGAAGTGCAGGGTCTGCGTGAGGCGAAAATACATGTAACGCGTGGACATCAGCAGCGACGTGACGACCATAATGACCGATACGCTGCGGCGCTTGCTGAAGCCCATCAGAAAGAGAATACCGATACTTAGCAGACCAAAAATATACTGCTTTTGGCTGTCCATCGGCGTGATCACCACCAGCACGGCGACGGGAGACAGCACCAGCGCCAGCAACCAAAAAAGAGATTTTTTCATTCAGCAGCCCTGCAATAAGTTAAAGCCCTGACATGCGTGGCTGGCTGTGCACCGTGCCATCGCCAATGTGGATACCCAACAGCGAAGATATTTTTTTAGCCATGATTTCAATATCAAAGGCCGCTGCGGAGGAGGCGTTGAAGTCCAGGATCGACTTCTGCGAGGCATTAGCCTCTACCACGCTTTCATCACGATGGATCACGCCAAGCAGTCGCTCGCCCAGTTTCTCTTCCATCAGGCTGGTGACGTCCCGGCTGACCTGGCGACGGCTATCGCTTTGGTTTATGACGAAATAGTGCCCGTGCTTGTGATTCAGCGCCCCGCCGGTCAGGCGCTGCTTTTCCACGTGCGCCAGGGTCGACATTGAGGCGGTATCCGCCAGCAGCGGGATCAGATGCAGATCCGCCAGCCCCGCCAGGGCCTTCAGCGCCGGTGAAGGCCCTGGCGGCATATCGGCGATGGTGATAAGCCCGGGATAGTTGAGCAGCGCCGACAGACCGCGCTGGAGAAAATGGTCATTGTGGGTCAGTTGCTCATCAAACGCCTGACGCTGCGCTTCGCTCACTTCGCCGTAAGGCAGGACGAAAATATTGCTGCCGGCGCTCAGCACACACTGGCTCCAGTCATGCAGTTCCAGCGCCTTCGCCACGTAGCCCCGCTCATCGCTCAACGGCACGCCAAAATGCAAACGCAGCGCATTCTGGACGTCAAAATCCAGCGCCAGGACTTTGCTGCCGGTCCGCGCCAGCGAATAAGCTAAATTGGCCGCAAGGGTCGTTTTCCCCACGCCACCTTTCGGTGAACAGACGCAAATCAACGGCATGTAGCGATCCTTTCCAGAAGAGATTTCAAAGGCTGGTCTTTATTTTTCGCCACCGGCTCCGCGGTTTTTGCCGCGAACAGGTGGGCATAGTTGTCGGCGCCCGGCGCAGGCCGCGGGGCCATCCTCGGCGGCGGGGACATCACCGGTTCAGGTACTGGCGTCGCTGCCAAGGGCTCTGACGTCATCGCCGGCGCCGGAGCGACAGGTTCCGGCATTGCAGGTTCTGCGACCGGCAGTGGGATCGCGGCAATAACTGGGGGGACTGGCGCAACCGGAGGTGATGCTGGCGCGGCGACCACAGGGTCGACACGCTGGAAGAGATCCGCAGGCACGGGCTGCGGCAGCGGCGCGGAGACCGACCCTCCCAGCGCCAGAGAAGCGGGTTTCCCGGCGTCGGGATTCAGCTGATTGAGGATCGCCCAATCCCCATGTTCCCGCGTGGCGGCTTGCGAAGAAAGATCCTGAAATTTGAGGTTTTGCGTCCGCGTTTTTTCTTGAAAGCGCTGCAGATCATCATAATGGTTCATTGATAACCTCATGATTTTAAAAATTTCATATTAAGTTTGTTGTTATTTTCTGGGTATATTAAAAATATCGTGATGCTTCTGGTATGGCAGATAAAGCGCCGGTGGTGACGTACCAATACACACGATTGACAGGGTTATAATAGTTTAGAATTTGATTTTTGGGATGATTCCACGGCAGAAGTATCGCTACACTAACACTTCCCTTTCAGAAGGATAGCCCCATTTTTTAGGTATGCGTATATCCTTAACCCCCGCAACCATCGCGCTTCCCAGTCGTTTTTATATAAAAGTATTACGCCATGATGAAATCATAGCGTCAGTTGAGCGAAAGAATAAACCTGAACCATTTTAATTTCTCTTTAATTCTATAAAAATGGACTGAAAGGCTTATTTTTTCGGATAATCGACGAAGAATGCTCCGAGAGTATGGCAGAAACTGCGGTAATAAACGGTGTTGCCAGGTTTCCTCTCCGGCGGAAGAGAAACTCCCGGTCCTGGGACCGGGAGTGTGCCATCAGGCGTGGGGTTTTTGCGGATTCTCATCCTGATCGACGGCAAAGCAGGCTACCAGCTGGCCGCCGTAATCCTTAAGCTGCGGCTGAAGCTGGGTGCAGGGACCAAAGCGTCGACGGCAGCGCGCGTTAAAGGCGCAGCCCGGCGGTGGGTTCAGCGGGCTCGGCAGTTCGCCGGTCAGCTTGATCCGCTCGCGCCGATCGTCCGGATTCAGACGCGGCGTCGCCGACAACAGCGCCTGGGTGTACGGATGACGCGGATTGTTGAAGATCTGGTCCTTGGTGCCCTTCTCCACGCAGCGGCCGAGATACATCACCATCACTTCATCAGCGATGTGCTCGACGACCGACAGGTCGTGGGAGATAAACACGTAGGACAGCCCTAAATCCTGCTGCAGATCCATCATCAGGTTCAGCACCTGGGCACGTACCGAAACGTCCAGCGCGGAAACCGGCTCATCGGCAATCACCACGTCCGGATCCAGCATCAGCCCGCGGGCAATAGCGATACGCTGGCGCTGACCGCCGGAAAACATATGCGGGTAGCGATCGTAATGCTCGGTTTTCAGGCCGACCTTCGCCATCATCGCCAGCGCTTTTTCACGGCGCTGCTCTTTACTCAGGCTGCTGTTAATCAACAGCGGCTCTTCCAGAATCTGCCCCACTTTTTTACGCGGGTTTAGCGAACCATACGGGTTCTGGAACACAATCTGGATTTTCTGCCGCCGCAGCTTCTGCGCCTGCGGGTCGTGCTTAAGCAGATCCTGCCCCTGATAATACAGCTCACCGCCGGTGGGGATCTCAATCATTGTCAGCAGACGACCGAGGGTCGATTTGCCGCAGCCCGACTCCCCCACCACCGCCAGCGTTTTACCACGCTCAAGGGTAAAGGAGACGCCGTCCAGTGCTTTCACCAGTCGTTCCGGGGCGAATATTCCCTTCTTCACCGGGTAGTGTTTTTTCAGATCAATGGCCTGCAATAGCGGTTGTTGCGCGGCGGCCTTTTGCGTACTCATAATCCAGGCCTCCCGGCATCATCGAGTGGGTAGTGACATTTAGACTGACGGCCGCCGGTAAGATCCGCGAGCGCGGGCTCTTCGCTCCGGCATTTATCCGTGGCATAGGGGCAGCGCGGGTTCAGCAGACAGCCGACAGGACGGTCATATTTCCCCGGCACCACGCCCGGCAGCGACGCCAGACGCGCCTTATCCTGGGCGAACTCCGGCAGCGCGCGCAGCAGCGCCTGGGTGTACGGATGACGCGGCGCGCGGAAGATATCCTTCGCATCACCGGTCTCCACCACCTGACCCGCATACATGACGATAATTTTATGCGCCGCCTCGGCCACCAGCGCCAGGTCGTGGGTGATCAGCACCAGCGCCATATTCTCTTGCTGCTGCAACTCCAGCAGCAGCTCGATGATCTGCGCCTGAATAGTCACGTCCAGCGCGGTGGTCGGTTCATCGGCAATCAGCAGTTTTGGCCGACAGGCAATCGCCATCGCGATCATCACGCGCTGACTCATCCCGCCGGAAAGCTGGTGCGGGTAAACGTCGAGCCGCGACGCCGGATCGGGAATGCCCACCAGGTTCAGCAGGTCGATGGCCCGCTGACGGCGAGTTTGCTTATTGCCGCCCTGATGAACTTTGATCGCTTCCATAATCTGGTAGCCGACGGTATAGCACGGATTGAGGCTGGTCATCGGATCCTGGAAGATCATCGCCACTTCCGCCCCCACCAGCTGACGCCGCTCTTTTTCAGAGATGCGCTGCAGGTCGCGGCCATTGAACTCCAGTTTGTCCGCCATCACCCGGCCGGGATAGTCAATCAGGCCCATAATCGCCAGCGAACTGACGGATTTACCGGAACCGGACTCCCCCACAATACCGACCACTTCACCCTGATTCACGCTATAGCTGATGCGGTCTACGGCGCGGAACGGCGCGTTCTCATCGCCGAAATGCACCGATAATTTATCTACATTTAATAACGCCATCTCGAACCTCTTACTGCTTCAGTTTGGGATCGAGCGCGTCACGCAGACCGTCACCCATCAGGTTAAATGCCAGCACCGTCAGCAGGATCGCCACGCCCGGGAAGGTCACCACCCACCAGGCGCTTTGCGCGAACTGCAATACGTCGGAGAGCATGGTGCCCCACTCAGGCGTCGGCGGCTGCGCGCCCATGCCGAGGAACCCCAGCGCTGCCATGTCGAGAATGGCGTTAGAAAAGCCCAGCGACGCCTGAACGATCAGCGGCGCGAGACAGTTGGGAAGAATATTGACGAACATCTGGCGCATCGCGCCGGCGCCCGCTACGCGGGAAGCGGTCACGTAGTCGCGGTTGACCTCCACCAGCACCGCGGCGCGCGTCAGACGCACATAGTGCGGGAGCGCCACGAAGGTTAGCGCCAGCGACGCGTTGACGATAGATGGCCCGAAGATAGCCACCAGCACCAGCGCCAGCAGCAGGCTCGGCAGCGCCAGCATAATATCGACGACGCGCATGATGATGGAATCCACCGCCCCGCCGAAATAGCCCGCCACCAGACCGAGCACCACGCCAAGGATCAGCGACAGGACCACCACCAGGCAGCCCACCAGCAGCGACAGGCGGGCGCCGTACATCAGACGCGACAGAATATCGCGGCCCACGTCGTCGGTGCCGAGCAGATGCGCCAGGCTGCCGCCATCCTGCCAGAACGGCGGCGCCAGCAGCGAATCACGGAACTGATCCGCCGGGTTATACGGGGCGAGGAAGTTGGCGAACACCGCGATGATAATCATCACCGCCACGTATACCAGACCGACGACCGCGCCTTTGTTGCGTTTGAAATAGTGCCAGAACTCCTGCAGCGGGGTCATTGGCACCGGTGCAGCAATCGCTTTATTCTCAGAAACTTGTGACATGATGGCCCCTTACTTCTTATGCCGGATACGCGGGTTCACCACGCCATACAGCAGGTCGACCAGCAGGTTGACGAGGATAATCATCGTCGCCACCAGCAGCACCCCGCCCTGCACCACCGGATAATCGCGACGCTGCAGCGCGTCGATCAGCCAGCGGCCTAAACCAGGCCATGAGAAAATGGTTTCCGTCAGGATGGCGCCCGCCAGCAGCGTGCCCACCTGCAGGCCAATGACCGTGACCACTGGCAGCATCGCGTTGCGCAGCGCGTGGACCACAATCACTCGCATCCGGGTCAGCCCTTTGGCGCGCGCGGTACGAATATAGTCTTCGCCGAGCACTTCCAGCATCGACGAACGGGTCATACGCACAATCACCGCCAGCGGGATGGTGCCCAGCACGATAGCTGGCAGGATCATATGCATTAAGGCGTCAATAAAGTCGCCCTGCTCGCCCCAGATGGCGGTGTCGATCAGCATGAAGCCGGTCAGCGGCAGAGTATCGTCAAGGAACACCGTATCGCTGATACGCCCGGAGACCGGCGTCAGATTCAGCTGCACCGAAACCAGCATAATCAGCATCATGCCCCACCAGAAGATAGGCATCGAGTAGCCGGTCAGCGCCAGACCCACGGCGGTGTGGTCAAAGATGGAGCCGCGTTTTACCGCAGCCAGCACGCCCACCGGAATACCGACGGCGACAGCGAAAATCATCGCGCAAACGCCCAGCTCAAGGGTGGCTTTAAAGCGCGGGACAAACTCTTGCCACACGGGAATTCGGCTTTTCAGCGAGATGCCTAAATCACCGTGCAGTACGCCCCAAATGTAATGGGCATATTGCTGCCACAGCGGCTTATCAAGGCCCATTTCGGCCAGCAGCTGCGCGTGACGCTCGGGGGAAATACCACGTTCACCCGCCATAATCATCACCGGATCGCCGGGGATCATATGGACGAAGGCAAAGGTGAGAAGGGTGATACCGATAAATGTCGGGATGACGAGTCCCAGACGTCGGAGAATAAACTGCAACATAACCCGGATTCTCTCTAGTGACGCCCCGCCTGGCGACAGGGCGTCTGTATTGCTCACAAAAGCATTCCCCGGAATAGCGGGAATACGCCCCCTACCTCTTCCTCGCGGGGAGAGGAGGTCAGGCATCGTGCTTATTATTCGACGGAGACGTTATCGAAGTGGTGTTTGCCCAGCGGATCCACCACATAGCCTTTGACTTCTTTACGCACCGGCTCATAGACGGTGGAGTGGGCGATGATCAGCGCCGGAGCCTGGTCATGCATCACTACCTGAGCCTGTTTGTACAGTTCAATACGCTTGTTGTGGTCGTCGGTAGCGCGGGCCGGCTGAATCAAATCTTCAAACGGCTTATAGCACCAGCGCGAGTAGTTGGAGCCGTCTTTCGCTGCGGCGCAGCTGAACAGGGTCGCGAAGAAGTTATCCGGATCCCCGTTGTCGCCGGTCCAGCCCATCATTACGGTCTGGTGCTCGCCCGCTTTCGCCCGCTTCAGATATTCACCCCACTCATAGGTAACAATCTTGGCCTGGACCCCGACTTTCGCCCAGTCAGCCTGGATCATTTCAGCCATACGGCGAGCATTCGGGTTGTACGGACGCTGTACCGGCATCGCCCACAGGTCGATGGTGAAGCCTTTTTCCAGGCCCGCTTCTTTCAGCAGCTGTTTCGCCTTCTCCGGATCGTAGGTGTAGTCCTTAACGTCGTCGTTATAGCCCCACATGGTCGGCGGGATCAGGTTCTTCGCCGCCTGGCCTGCGCCCTGGTAAACGGCTTTGATGATCGCTTCTTTGTTCACCGCGTAGGTCAGCGCCTGACGAACTTTGACGTCGTCCAGCGGTTTCTTCTCGGTGTTGAAGGAGAGATAACCGACGTTCAGGCCCGGCTGTTCCAGCAGGGTAATGTTCTTATCTTCCTTCATGCGCGCGATGTCCGCCGGGTTCGGGTACGGCATCACCTGGCACTCATTTTTCTGCAGTTTGGCATAGCGCACGGAAGCGTCCGGGGTGATGGAGAAGACCAGACGATCGATCTTCGGCTTGGTACCCCAGTAGCCCGGGAAGGCTTTATACAGAATGCGGGAATCTTTCTGGTACTGCAGCAGCTGGAATGGGCCGGTACCGATTGGATTGAGGTCCACTTTTTCCGGCGTGCCAGCTTTCAACATGTTATCGGCATACTCTTTCGACAGGATGGAGGCGAAGTCCATGGCCAGGTCAGCGAGGAACGGCGCTTCCGGGCGAGTCAGGACGAACTGGACGGTTTTATCGTCCACTTTCTTCACTTCGCTAATCAGGTCCGGTAACCCCATCCCTTCAAAGTATTCATAGCTGCCGCCAGAAACTTTATGGTACGGGTTATTGGTATTCTTCTGGCGATCGAAGGAGAACACGATGTCATCGGCGTTCAGGTCACGGGTGGGTTTGAAGTCTTTATTATCTTGCCACTTCACGCCCTGGCGCAGATGGAAAGTATAGGTTTTGCCATCAGGACTGACTTCCCATTTCTCAGCAAGCCCTGGAATAACTTCCGTGGTACCGGTTTTAAATTCGACCAGGCGGTTATAGATCGGTACGGAACTGGCGTCATAGGTGGTGCCAGAGGTGAAGAGCTGTGGGTTAAAGCCTTCCGGCGAGCCTTCAGAACAATAAACCAGGGTTTTCGCTTGCACGCTGGCGGCGACGGTCATGGCGACCAGGCTCAGACCAAGCTTCAGCATCCCTGATTTCTTCAAGGAAATACTCATTATTCTGCTCCAAAACTGTGATGTTGTTTGCATATATCCGCCGGACCTTTATTTATTTTTATTCGTCCTATTTCAAACAACGGATGCGTTGGCTGCGCTCGATCATCCCAGTCACATCGTTATCTATGCTCAGGGGAGCTCGTACACTTGCCGCCTTTCCGCAGCTCGAACTATTTAGAATATACCCGGTCCAGTCGGTGGTGCCCGAAGGCGTAGAGAGAGATGGGGATTCCTTTCGCAAAAACGACTGAGTTGCAGTACGGATTCTCCATGAAATGCCCCTCATGCCCTACAATCTGTCAACAGAATGGGGAAACGTCAATACAGCCAGCCGGGTTTTACATCCAGCGTGAGAAACGGCAGGCAAAGATTAAAAAAACTTCAAGGCGCTATTTTCAGCAGAGAAATTTATGCTACGGGTCAATAAGCAGAATAATGACCTTAATAATTTGCAACACGCAGAGGGAAACAATTCCAACAAATGAGAAAAATTTCTTGCCGTGTGACCAATATGTGAGCGATTAATAGCGCGAACGTTAAAGCGCACAGCGGAAAATGCTACATTTAGCCATAAGCTTCGCGAAAAAAGATCTGTTCATCGATAAAAAAATGCAATGGAAGATGTCACAAAATAGCGAATAGCTGGCTGGAAACGTGGGTAAAGTCGTTTATTGTGATTTTGGTGGAATTTTTGGCCAGTGGCGCACTGATGATGCCCGGCGGCGCTGCGCTTGCGCGGGCCTACGGAACACAAGTCGAACTCTGCCCCCGGAGGTTCTCATCCTCACAGGCCTCAGATGCAAAAAAGCCTGCTCGTTGAGCAGGCTTTTCGAATTTGGTCGGTGATAGAGGATTCGAACCTCCGACCCCTTCGTCCCGAACGAAGTGCGCTACCAGGCTGCGCCAATCACCGAATGCGGGGCGCATCTTACTGCTGGGATGCCTACCCGTCAATGCCTTATTTTCAAAAAATCGCTCAACCGGCGAGAAACTCAGCAGCCTGAGCAGCGAATCGCCGGTTGGTCATCGTTTTCAGCGGCAGGTCACCTCAAACGCTTTGCGATACTCGGATACCTTACAGGTCACCGGCTCACCGAGATAGGTCGAGCCCGCCGGGTTGAATTTAAATTCCCCCAGCAGCATCGTCAGTTCCCCCAGCTCCGGGCAGGATTGCTGATGACGCATAATATCCGGGCGGGTATCGTTATTCACCGCGCGGGCGATGTCGCTGTATGCCAGCTTGTCGGCAAAGGCATTAGCACAAAACTGCAGTTCGCTTTGCGCCATATGCGCGGCCTGCCCCTTCAGCTCGGCATGCTGCGCCAGCAGCAGCTGGCGAACCTCGCCGGCCCGGCTGTAGCCGATCGCCGTATAGCCGGCCTTATTGCTGAGGTTGACGCTGGCGCCAGCCTCAAGCAGCGCCTCGACATTGGCTTTATTATTCATTTTGACCGCCAGCATCAGCGGGCTAAGGTCGTTGGCGGAGAGCTGGTCCACCTTTGCGCCGCGCTGCACCAGCGCCGCGATCACCGCAGGCGCCCCCTGACCCGCCGCCACCTGCAGTGCCGTGAGTCCTTCACGGTTGGGCTTATCCACCTCCACACCGGAGGCCGACAGCGCCAGCACCAGATTGGGATCATCCCCCGCCGCCGCCAGCATCAGCGGGGTGGTGCCGGATTTATCCGCCAGGCTGGTGTCCGCCCCGGCGTTGGCCAGCGTCGTGATGGTTTCCGCCGAACGCGCGTGATCGACCGCGAGGAAAAAGGCCGATTCCCCTGACGCATTGACGGCCTTCACGTCCGCCCCATGCCTGATCAGCAGCGCCACAATTTCGTCGACGTTCTTCTTAAACGCGCCGGGCGCCAGTTGTAACGCCATGTCTTCGGTCATCAGCGCGCGGTTACCCGTCGCCAGCGATTTCGCCGCCGTTGCGCCGACAATTTTATCCAGCGCGCTCTCCTTCTCGACAGGCGCATCGGGCTTTTTCATCGCCAGAATATGCTGATAGTCGTTTCTGACGTCCCCGCCGTCGGCAATGGCGGACATCAATGCCGTACTCTTCTCGACGCTGGTCTGATTTACCGACGCGCCGGCCTGGAGAAGATCGCCGATAATCGCGGCATCGCTGCCGCGCGCCGCCGCCAGCATCAGCGCCGTGACGCCCTGGCGCGTCTGGAGATTCGGCTTCGCCTGACGCTTAAGCAGTAACGCTACCACATCACGACGATTTTCCGCGGCAGCGACCATCAGGCCACTTAAGCCGGTTTTATCCTGACCATCCACATCAATGCCGTTATTCAGCATGGCTTCGATCGTCGCTGGCGCATCGTATTTACAGGCCAGCAGGAACTGGCTGGTCTCTTCCTCAGACTGGCAGCCCGCGAGCATCAACAGGCACAGTAAGGCCAACCCCTTTATCACCTTCATCCTTTCTCTCCATGAAAAGTTCGTGCACAGGGGGAGCGAGAAAACTGGAGGGTAATCAAAGAAGAAGAGGCAACCTGCCAGACACATCCACTGTGCGAAAAAAATCCCTCGCGCGGCGTCTGCCGGCGAGGGATTAGCTTATCCTGGGCTCAGGAAGGGAGAACAGACCCGAGAATCTGAAAATAAACCCCGTGCCTTACTTTTTCCACCGGCACCAGTTGTTATTCTCATTGATCCCGCCATCCGGCGAGGTATAGCCGAGACAGCCCATAATGGTGTCATACAGCTCGACGTGACGGCGCGGCACCTTCATCGCAGCCTGCTGCTGCAGATGGGCAAACGCGGCGGCATGATCGGGGTTCTCCAGGTATTTATCCGACATCCACACCATCATCGGCACGCGGAACTGCTCCGGCGGCGCCATCTTGCGCGGCGTTCCGTGCAGGTGTTCGCGTTCATTAATCGACTCCCCATGATCGGCGGCATAGAACACAATCGCTTTCTTATCCCGCAGCTGGTCGAGGACGCTGACGATAAAGTGATCGACGTAGGTCACGCTGTTATCGTAGGAGTTAATCAGCTCCGCTTTCGAGCACTTGTTGTCGACGCCGACGCACTCCGGTTTCCACTGGGCGAAGCTGCGCGGGTAGCGTTGGGTGTAGTTAAAGTGAGACCCTTTGGTGTGGAGAATGATCAGGTGCTTACCGGAGGCGTTGCCCTGCGCCATACCGCGTTTCATCTCCTCCACCAGCAGCATATCGTCAACGCTCTTACCGCGGTTGCGCGGCTCGGCGCCAATTTGCTCGCGGTAGGCGATATTGTTGGCCATCGTGTTGCTGTAAAACCACATCTCGCTCTGCATGGCATAGAGATTGCCGTTGAAGCCCAACTGATGAAGCACGGCAAAGACGTTCTGCTCTTTGAGCGTCCGCTGCGGGTTATCCTCCGCCCCGCCCTGACGCACAAACATGCAGCGTAACGACAGCTTGGTGGCGGTATCGCAGGAGTAGCCGCGGAAGGCGACAAGATTCTTCTCTTTCTCCAGCTCTGGCGTGGTATTGCGGCTATAGCCAAGGATGCCCATATGGTCCCAGCGGGTCGTTTCGCCAATGATAAACACCACGTAGGTGTCATCCAGGCCTTCCGGCGCGACGTAGGTAAACTTCTTCGCCGGGTTAATCAGCGATTTATTATCCGAGGATTCATCTACCTGCGCCCAGGCGTACAGCCCCAGCGCCGACAGCCAGTTTGATGGCAGATAGGAGTTGGCGATCACCCCGCCATAGCTCGGCATATCCACTTCCGAATGGCGCTCCACATCATGCTGACGCAGCTCAAGCAGGCGAATGGGACCCCAGACGATGAGCCCGGCCAGCACGACGATCAATACGTTTTTAACCCGCTGACCCGGGGTGCGCAGTTGGCGCAGCAGCGTATGGCGGCAGCGGTTGCTCCAGATGAACAGCAGCGGCGGCGCGCTCACCACCACCAGCCAGAGGATCAGGTGCCAGCCAATGACCTCTTTCGACAGGTCGATATCGGTGGTCATCACCGAAGCGATAATTCCGTAGCCAATCACCACATTGAGGAACGTCATGTAGTAACTGGCGGCGGCGGAAAACAGGACAATCAGCGTCGCCAGAATGCGCCAGATGCGGCGACCAAACAGTGACAGCAGACGTAACAGGAAGAAGGTGACAAAGACCGTGGCGACCAGTTCAACGACACCGGAAAGCCCTTTCCAGAAAGTGAACTCTTGAGCATAACCATCGAAACGCCGGAAAAAAACGGCGATGTTCATAAACCAGCCGATGTACAGCGCCAGCCAAAAACTAAGCTTCTGCTGCGTCATCGTTCTAATATATTTCATGCAAGCAAACCTGGAAAAAGAAGAATAAAACACCGCCTGACGCTGTGGCACGAGTCAGTAGGCTAATAGGGTGCGTTAGGGTTGGTTATCAGAAACCTCTACAAAGCGCGATAAGTAGACCACAGGGAACGGAAAAAGTATCAGGAGGGAATGTGATCCAGCCAAACATTTACAAAACATTTGGCTGGATTGGCACTATTTGCTTAGGGGATTAACCAGGGGCACGTTTCACGCTGCAGGTTTCAGGCGTGCGCCTCGCTATAAACACTGCCTTTCGGCTGACGGATGGTGGTGGACAGCGCCAGCGACAGAATCAGCAGGGCGAAGATCACGCAGAAGGTCACGTAGAAGCCGCCGAACAGCGAAGCGATGAGAGAGCCGCAGATGCTGCCGATACCAAAGCCCAGATAAATCACGCCGTAGTTTTTCGCCAGATTGTTCAGGCCAAAGAACTCACTCACCAGCGACGGGAAGACGGTGATGGTGCCGCCGAAGTTAAAGGCGACGCAGGCGATGGCGGCGAAGAAAGTCATGGCATTCAGCGGGGCGAACAGCAGCGCGGCCATCCCTACCAGCGACACGATCTGACCGAGGGTAATCACACGAATGCGGGAGATCTTGTCGGACAGGATGCCTAACACCAGGCGGCCGCTAAGGTTAGCAATCGAGATAACGGTTACCGCGTTTGCCGCCGTGGCGACATCCAGGTGGACCATCCCCTGGGCAATATCTTTCGCCACGCCAATCACGTACAGTCCGCTCATGCAGGCCGTCAGGAACATCACCGCCAGCATCCAGTACTGCGGTTTGCGCATCGATTCGGCGAGAGTAAAGTCATTTTCCACAACGCCGTTGGCCGCGGTGGTCGCCGTATGATTCGGCGCATCTTTCATCAGGGTCGCGCCAAAGACGATCATCACCAGCACGATAGCGCCCCAGATGACGAAGGTTTTTTCCAGGCCGACGGTGGCCAGCAGATGGGAATCAATGAATTTGAACCCCAGGCTGCCGAGCCCATAGGAACCAATGGAGAAAGCAGAGATCAGCCCTTTACGCTCCGGGAACCACTTCACGCAGTTCGACAGAGTCAGCAGATAGCCGGCGCCGTCCGCCAGCCCCACCAGCACGCCCGCGCTCAGCCACAGCATCATCAGACTGTTGGAGTGCGCGGTCAGGAAGAAGCCCAAACCGAGCAGTATCCCGGAGGCCATGGTCACACGCTTAACGCCAAAGCGTTCCTGCAACTTCCCGGCGACCGACGAGGAGAGCGCCAGCCCGAGGCTCAGCAGGCCAAAGGAGAAAGCCACCTGGCTGACCGGCTCGCCCAGTTTGTCAGACAGCGAACTATTAAACAGGCTCCAGGTATAGACCGAACCGAGAGCAAATTGGGTGATGATGGTGCCGATTAACGTAAGCCAGCGGGTCGATTGACGGTTTGCAGCGTTCATAGCAGTTGTCCTGATAAATTAACTGCCGCCACAATAGCGAAGGCCCCTCATCCTGTGGGGAAAAAGGCATGAACTGCCACCAGCAGGGAATGAAATGCATTAATGGCGGAACGAATGACATTGCAAAACATTCATTCCGCGAATTTCAGGAAAAAAGTTAGTGTGCGCTATCTCACAGAAATGCGCCATTACTGAGATTTAACAATAACCGCGTCGTTTCAAACGCGTAACAATATCGGTCAAAAGTTGGCGCTGACGCCCATCAGATAGAGCGTATTTTCCCCGGATGGGACATTGTCCGCCTGCGACAGCGTCGCCCATGCCGCAACATGGGATCCCAACCGCATATCGGCGCCCAGGGTGACATCACTCCAGCCGCCCTCTCTGGCGCGGGTCGTCGGCGACCAGGCATCGCTGGTAAGCGACTGGTTATAGCTCACCTGAGCCCAGGGATGCACGCCCCACAGCGACTGATAATCCATGCGCCAGCCGAGCGTGTTGACATACCCCGTCTCGCCAGCGCTTCTCGTCACTGGCGCGGTGACGTCACTGCGCAGGCTGGCCACCGGCCCGGAGGTCATGCCATTTGCCAGCAGATAATTCCAGCCAACGCTCTGACCACGGCTGCTGTCCGGTGGCGCCAGCGCCTGGTTTAATGCCAGCCCGCCAGGCGTCTCTGAGGACTTCATCCGCTCAGCGAGAATATCTTCGTAACGTGGTTGGTGATCGCTATCCCATGTATAGCGTTCCGGCGTATTACTTTTTGTATCGATAGCGATATATTCCTGTTGCCAGGCATTCGCTCCAGAGACACACGTCATCCAGACGGATACGCTCGCCGGGAACAAGAAGCCCCGGAGGCCATTGCATTTCTTTATTATCATTAATGCGACTCCAGAAAAGAGCCGAATCGGCAATATTGCTGTGTTTTTTTTGGGGATACGATTTCCCTGTATTAACTATTATCTTTATCTTTCAGCCGTCAAGCCGGGGCGTCCACTTTTTTAGCGCAGAGGGAGAAATAGCTATGCAACGTTGCGGATGGGTGAGTCAGGATCCGTTATATATCGAATATCACGATACCGAATGGGGTGTGGCGCAAAAAGAGGGCCGCCAGCTGTTTGAAATGATCTGCCTGGAGGGCCAGCAGGCCGGTTTGTCATGGATCACGGTGTTAAAAAAACGGCAGAACTACCGTCAGGCTTTTCACCACTTCGACCCGGTGCGCGTGGCAGCGATGGGGGAAGACGATGTCGAGCAGTTGCTGCAGAATGCCGGCATCATTCGCCATCGGGGAAAAATCCAGGCCATTATCGGCAATGCCCGCGCCTATCTGGCGATGGAAGAAAATGGCGAGTCGTTCACTGATTTTGTCTGGTCCTTCGTCAACAATGAGCCGCAGGTGACCTGCGCCGCGACGCTGGCGGAGATCCCCACCACGACGCCGGCCTCCGATGCGCTGTCGAAGGCATTGAAAAAACGCGGCTTTAAATTTGTCGGCTCGACAATCTGTTATTCCTTTATGCAGGCCTGTGGGCTGGTCAACGACCATATCACCGGCTGCTTCTGTCACCCTGGAGGTCAGGATGATCCGCAAGTGGGACACTAAAGATACCGCGCCGCTGCTGGCCCTGTGGCTGGACAGCACGATTCATGCCCATCCTTTTATCAGCGAAAGTTACTGGCGCGACAGCGTCGCGGTGGTACGGGATGTCTATCTTCCCGCCGCCAGCACCTGGGTCTGGGAACGCGATGGGGAATTAAAAGGCTTTGTTAGCGTGCTGGACTCCCGCTTCGTCGGCGCGCTGTTTGTCGCGCCGGACGCCATCCGCCAGGGCATTGGCCGGGCGCTGCTGGATGAAGTCAAACAGCACTACGCCTGGCTTAGTCTCGAGGTTTACCAGAAGAACGAATCGGCGGTCAGTTTCTACCATGCGCAGGGCTTCCGGATTGAAGACTGCGCATGGCAGGACGACACTCAGCACCCGACGTGGATTATGCGTTGGCCGGCGGATCAAATGCTGTAAGCGGCAGCGTCGGGCCGGTATATTTCTCCAGCCACGCCAGGGCGGTGTTCCCGGCACAGCCGTTGCCCAGCCGGGATGTCGGGATATCTTTGGTTAAGACATTCACCGCCCCGTTTTTGCAGATGCCCACCCGCGGATCCAGGTCGGGCCATGCCCCTTCATGCAGGCAAATCACCCCCGGGCGGATCCCCTCCGTCACCACCGCGCCGGCCAGCACCTGACCACGGGCGTTCCACACCCGCACCAGATCGCCATCGGCAATTCCCCGGGCCCGGGCATCCTGCGGATGAATAGTCACCGGTTCGCGTCCGGCGACAGCATAGCGTTCGCGCAGCGCGGTGTGGTTCAGTTGACTGTGCAGACGGTGGGCCGGATGGGCCGACAGCAGCTGCAGCTGCCCCGCCTCAGCGTTGCCATGCCACTCGTCGGGCTCCAGCCACATCGGGTGCGGCGGGCAATCGGCGTAGCCAAAGGCGGCGATGGTCGGCGAGTGGATCTCAATTTTACCGCTCGCCGTTTTCAGCGGATTAGCCTGCGGATCGGCGCGGAAGGCGGCGAAGCGCGCAAAACGGGCATTCTCCGGCTCCTCTGGCATCTCAATCAGCTGGTTAGCCTGCCAGAATTCGGCAAACGGCGGCAGCGTCACCTGCTGGTGAGCCCCGCGCTGGGCGGCGATCTGATAGAAGGTCTCCAGCCACTGCAAATCACTCTTCCCTTCGGTGAAGCGCTCGCGGCCGCCCACCTCCCAGCGTTCGCTGAGGTCGGCAAAGACCGCGAAATCGTCGCGCGCTTCATCTCGCGGGGCGACCACCTGCTTCATCGGCACCAGATGCTGATTGCTGTAATCTCCAGTCATGGTCAGATCGTTGCGCTCAAACGAGGTGGTCGCCGGCAGGACGATATCGGCATGGCGCGCGGCGGCGGTCCAGAAGCATTCGGAGATGACGATCAGCTCCGGCTTCTGCCAGGCCTGAATCAGGCGGTTGGTGTCCTGATGATGAGTAAAGTTGGCCCCGCCGGCCCACCAGATAAAGCGAATATCGGGGAAGCGACGCGCCATGCCGTTGTGCTGATACTCTGCCCCCGGATTCTCCAGCGCCTCGACGATCCGCGCGACCGGGATCTTCTCCACCGCGTCCACGCCCCCGGCGACGCTTCCCTGCATCGAGCCCAGTACCGCCGCGCGGCGCGTCGGGTTGCCGCCGTTGGCGAAATGATAGGAAAGACCAAACCCGCCTCCCGGGGTGCCAATCTGCCCCAGCATGGCGGCCAGGGTGACCAGCATCCAGTGCTTCTGCTCGCCATACTGCTGGCGCTGCATGCCCCAGCCAGACATCAGCATGGTGGTATTTTCATGGAAAATTTTCGCCAGTTCACGGATCTTATCCGCTTTCACGCCGCAGATCGCCGCCGCCCAGTCAGCGGTTTTCGCTACGCCGTCGCTTTCGCCGGTCAGATAGCGGGCAAAAATATCGTAGCCGCTGGTGCAGCGGGTAAGAAACGCATCATCCTGCCAGCTATTCTCCACCAGCGTATGGGCGATCCCCAGCATCAGCGCGACATCGGTGCCCATATGCGGCGCGATCCATTCCATCGAATCGCCAAAGAAATCGACGGTTTCCGATCGCATCGGATCGATGCAGATCAGGCGCTTACCGCTCTGGCGCAGCCGGTCGAACCACGGGATCCCCTGCTCGTCGGAGGCGTTCCAGGCAATTTTCAGCGTGTTCAGCGGGTTGGCGCTCCACAGCACCACCACTTCGCTGTGCTCGAGCACCAGCGGCCAGCTGGTCTGCTGCTGATACACCTCATTCCCGCCCACGACGTAAGGCATGATCGCCTGCGCCGCGCCAGTGGAGTAATCGCCAAGATGGCCGGTATAGCCGCCCGCCAGGCTCATGTAGCGCTGCAGCAGGGTGGCCGCCTTATGCAGGACGCCGTTAGAGCGCCAGCCGTAGGAGCCGGCGAAAATCGACTGCGGACCGTAGCTTTCGCGGATCCGCCGATGCTGGGCGTCAATTAAATCCAGCGCCTGATCCCAGCTCACCCGCACGAATTCATCCTGACCGCGGACCCCCTGGGGCTTGTCCGGTGAAGCAAGGAAGCCTTTGCGCACCATCGGATAGCGCACGCGGGTTTTGCTGTGGACCTGATCGCGCACCGCCGTTTGCAGCGAGTTGGCAAACGGTGTCGCCAGCGCGCCGCGGGAAGAGAGGACGTTTTCACCGTCCGTTTCCACCAGCATCGGTCCCCAGTGGGCGGCGGTTAAGATGGTTTTGGTTGCAGATGAGGTTGGCAAGGGCGGCTCCTGGTCAGCGAATGCAGGTGTCATGACGGCGTGATGGGCAACCGTTCAATGTTATTTACAAAATGAGATGGTATCCGGGGAATTTTCTACGTAATCACGCGTCATAATCAACCGTCACGTTCGCTGTGACAAAGAATAAAAAGGATTAAGGACATTAAATGAAAAAACGCGTACTTATGATTGCGGCGCTGGTCAGCGGCACTCTGGCCATTTCTGGCTGCACCACCAACCCCTATACCGGTGAACGTGAAGCAGGTAAATCCGGTATTGGCGCAGGTATTGGCTCCTTAGTGGGCGCTGGCGTCGGCGCGCTCTCCTCTTCCAAACATGACCGCGGCAAAGGCGCGCTGATTGGCGCAGCGGCCGGCGCGGCGCTCGGCGGCGGCATTGGTTACTACATGGACGTGCAGGAAGCGAAGCTGCGCGACAAAATGCAGGGAACCGGGGTCAGCGTGACGCGAAATGGCGACAATATTGTGCTGAACATGCCGAATAACGTCACCTTCGACAGCAATAGCGCCAACCTGAAGCCGGCCGGCGCCAACACCCTGACCGGCGTGGCCATGGTGCTGAAAGAGTACGAGAAAACCGCTGTTAACGTCGTCGGCTACACCGACAGCACCGGCAGCAAGGATCTGAATATGCGTCTGTCGCAACAGCGTGCAGACAGCGTCGCCAGCGCGCTGATCACTCAGGGCGTGGCGGCCAATCGCATTCGCACCACCGGCATGGGGCCGGCGAATCCTATCGCCAGCAACAGCACGGCGGAAGGCAAAGCGCAGAACCGTCGCGTGGAAATTACCCTCAGCCCGCTGCAATAAGCGCATCCTCATGTCGCCCGGCAGCCGCTCTGCCGGGCAAAATGCTTGATATCGCTATTTTTCGCGCTAAGGTGTTGGCAGATTTTCAGCAAAGGAAGCCACCATGGCGAAAGCGGCGCGTGCAACTATCAGCGATGTGGCGAAAGCCGCAAAGACCGGCAAAACCAGCATTTCACGTTATCTTAACGGCGAGAAGCATCTGCTTTCCGACGATCTGTTATCACGTATTGAAAAAGCCATTGCCGAACTCGACTACCGCCCCAGCCTGATGGCCCGCGGCCTCAAGCACGGCCGAACCCGCCTTATTGGCCTGATCATCGCCGATATCACCAACCCCTACTCGGTCAATGTCATGAGCGGCATTGAAGCGGCCTGCCGGGAAAAAGGCTTCACCCTGCTGGTGTGTAATACCAATAACGAGCTGGATCAGGAACTGCACTACCTGGACCTGCTGCGCAGCTACCAGGTGGAAGGCATCGTGGTCAACGCAGTCGGTATGCGGGAGGATGGCCTGAACCGCCTGCAGCAGTCGGCCCTGCCGATGGTGCTGATTGACCGTAAAATCCCCGACTTCGCCTGCGATGTGGTCGGGCTTGATAACGCCCAGGCCGCCACCACCGCCACCGAACACCTGGTGGAGAAAGGGTTTGAGGCCATCCTGTTTCTCAGCGAACCGCTGGGCTCGGTGAATACCCGCCGCGAGCGTCTGAGCGCTTTTCGCGCTACCCTCACTCGTCACCACGGCGTGGTGGCTGAAAACGCCGAAGTGCAGCTCAACGACGGCGCGATGATGGACAACGTCCTGCGCCAGTTCCACGCCCGTCACCGCGGGATGCGCAAAGCGGTCATCTCCGCCAACGGCGCCCTGACGCTGCAGGTGGCCCGCGCTCTGAAGCGCGTCGGCCTGATCTGGGGGAGCGATATCGGCCTGCTGGGCTTCGACGAACTGGAGTGGGCGGAGCTGGCTGGCGTCGGTATTACCACCCTCAAACAGCCGACGTGGCAGATCGGCTACGCCGCGGTCGAACAGGTGATTCGGCGCATTGCCGGCACTAACGACCCCATCCGCGAGCGGGTCTTCTCCGGCGAGCTTATCGTCCGCGGATCAACCTCTCGTTAACGATCCTTCGTGATGCCGATCATAAATTAAACATCTCGCCCTTTCTTATGGAACCGATACCATCTAGCGTATTAAGGAGATTAAGCAACAAACGCCGGGAGTAAGAGCGCGATGGCCAGAAAAATTATTGTCGTTACCGCTGCGTATGGTAATGACCATGTTAAATCCTTAGGCGGCCAGGCCGCTGTCCTGCCGTTCATCGCCGACGCCGGTGCGGACGGTGTCGAAATCCGCCGCGAGCTGTGCAGCGCGGAAGAGCTCAACGCTCTGCCGTCGCTGGCGGCCACCATTGAGCGCCACGGCCTGCTGGCCTGCTACTCCGCGCCGCAGGCGCTGTTCGCCGATAACGGCGAGCTCAACCCGGAACTCCCGGCGCTGCTCGCGGAAGCGCAAACCCTTAACGCCCTGTGGCTAAAGCTCTCCCTTGGCCATTTCCTTCACAATCAGCAGTTGGATGAGCTGCGCGAGATCCTCCGCGACAGCGGCATGGCGTTGGTGGTAGAGAATGACCAGACCGACTGCGGCCAGCTGGCGCCGATGCAGCGCTTCAAAGCCGCCTGCAGGGTCCATCAGTTGCCGGTCACCTTAACGTTTGATATGGGCAACTGGCTGTGGGTCGGCGACTCGCCGGAAGAGGCGGCACGCCACCTTGCGCCGGCGGTCAGCTATATTCATGTGAAAGCGGCGGAGCCTCATCATGAGAAATTCCGCGCGGTACCGCCGGATCAGGCCGCCGATCGCTGGCTGGCCCTGCTCGATAATCTTCCTGCCGACGCGCCGCGTGGAATCGAGTTCCCGCTGACTGGCCATGACCTGACGGCCGTGACCCGCCGCTACGTCAACCTGTTACGCGAGGATTAAGCCGTGGAAAATTTAGATGTCATCACCATCGGCGAAGCCATGGCCATGTTTGTCGCCACCGAAACCGGCGATCTGGCCGAGGTGGAGCATTTCATGAAGCGTGTCGCCGGCGCCGAACTGAACGTCGCCACCGGCCTGGCGCGCCTGGGTCTGAAGGTCGGCTGGGTCAGCCGCGTCGGCAACGACAGCTTTGGCCGCTTCGTACTGCAATCGCTGGCGAAAGAGGGGATCGATAGCCACGCTGTCGCCATCGACAACCGCTTCGCTACCGGTTTCCAGATGAAATCGAAAGTCGAAAATGGAACCGATCCCATTGTGGAGTATTTCCGCAAAGGCTCTGCCGCCAGCCATCTGTCGCCGGACGATTTTCGCGCCGACTACTTCACCAGCGCCCGCCATCTGCACCTAAGCGGCGTGGCCGCCGCGCTCTCTGAAAGCTCATATGCGCTGCTGGAGCATGCGGCGAAGGTGATGAAAGCCGAGGGAAAAACCCTCTCTTTCGACCCTAATCTGCGCCCGGTGCTGTGGAAAAGCGAAGCCGAGATGGTGGAGAAACTCAACCGTCTCGCCTTCCAGGCTGACTGGGTTTTGCCAGGCTTAAAAGAGGGCGTGATTCTCACCGGCCAGCAGACCCCGGAAGGGATCGCCGATTTTTATCTCTCCCGCGGCGTCAAGGCGGTAGTCATTAAAACCGGCTGCGACGGCGCCTGGTTCAAGAGCGCCAGCGGCGAACAGGGAACGGTTGATGCCATTAAAGTCGAAAACGTCGTCGATACCGTCGGCGCCGGCGACGGCTTTGCCGTCGGGGTGATTAGCGCCCTGCTGGAAGGCAAAACCCTGCTTCAGGCGGTGAACCGCGGCAATAAAATCGGTTCGCTGGCGATTCAGGTCCAGGGCGACAGCGAGGGGCTCCCCACCCGCGATGCGCTGGGCGAATAACATTTATACGCAACAATAACAGCCGTCCTGTACCCTACCTGCAGCGCGGCACAGCAGCGTCCGTTTCGACGGACGGATGTCACCTCATTGACAGAGGCAAGCCTATGAATAGCTCAACAAATGCAACGAAACGCTGGTGGTACATCATGCCTATCGTGTTTATCACGTATAGCCTGGCGTACCTCGACCGTGCCAACTTCAGCTTCGCCTCCGCGGCAGGCATTACCGAAGACCTGGGCATCACCAAGGGGATCTCCTCCCTGCTGGGGGCCCTGTTCTTCCTCGGCTACTTCTTCTTCCAGATCCCCGGCGCTATCTATGCGGAGCGCCGCAGCGTTCGCAAACTGATCTTTATCTGCCTGATCCTCTGGGGCGGCTGCGCCTCGCTGACCGGTGTTGTGCATAATATCCCGGCGCTGGCGGCCATTCGCTTTATCCTCGGCGTCGTCGAAGCGGCGGTGATGCCGGCGATGCTGATCTATATCAGCAACTGGTTCACCAAATCAGAGCGCTCTCGCGCCAACACCTTCCTGATCCTCGGTAACCCGGTGACGGTCCTGTGGATGTCGGTGGTCTCCGGCTACCTGATTCAGGCCTTCGGCTGGCGGGAAATGTTCATCATCGAAGGGGTGCCGGCAGTAATCTGGGCCTTCTGCTGGTGGGTGCTGGTAAAAGACAAACCGTCGCAGGTTAACTGGCTGGCGGAGAGTGAAAAAGCCGCGCTGCAGGAACAACTGGATCGTGAACAGCAGGGCATCAAAGCGGTACGTAACTATGGCGAAGCCTTCCGCTCCCGCAACGTGATCCTGCTCTGCGCGCAGTACTTTGCCTGGAGTATCGGCGTGTACGGTTTTGTACTGTGGCTGCCGTCGATTATCCGCAGCGGCGGCGAAAATATGGGGATGGTGGAAGTGGGCTGGCTCTCTTCTGTTCCCTATCTGGCGGCGACTATCGCCATGATCGTGGTCTCCTGGGCGTCCGATAAAATGCAGAACCGTAAGCTGTTCGTCTGGCCGCTGCTGCTGATTGGCGGACTGGCCTTCATCGGCTCCTGGGCGGTCGGCGCCAACCACTTCTGGGTGTCTTATACCCTGCTGGTGGTGGCCGGTGCGGCAATGTATGCGCCTTACGGCCCCTTCTTCGCCATTATTCCGGAAATGCTGCCGCGTAACGTCGCCGGAGGCGCCATGGCGCTGATCAACAGTATGGGCGCTCTGGGCTCCTTCTGCGGCTCGTGGTTTGTCGGCTACCTGAACGGTGCCACCGGCAGCCCCGCAGCCTCCTATATTTTTATGGGGGTGGCGCTTTTCGCCTCAGTATTGCTGACTTTGATTGTTAAGCCTGCTAATAATCAAAACATTCCGCTTGGCGCTCACCACGCCTGAACTATTTCTACTACGGAGATTCGCATGAAGCCGTCTGTCATTCTCTATAAAACGCTTCCCGACGACCTGCTACAGCGCCTGGAGGAGCACTTTTCCGTCACTCAGGTAAAAAACCTGCGGCCGGAGACCGTTTCGCAGCATGCAGAGGCCTTCGCCCAGGCTGAAGGCCTCCTGGGCTCCAGCGAAAAGGTTGACGCCGCGCTGCTGGAGAAGATGCCGAAGCTGCGTGCGACCTCTACCGTTTCCGTTGGCTATGACAACTTTGACGTCGAGGCGCTGAACGCTCGCCGGGTGCTGCTGATGCATACCCCGACCGTACTGACCGAGACCGTCGCCGATACGGTCATGGCGCTGGTGCTGAGCACCGCGCGCCGGGTAGTGGAAGTGGCGGAGCGCGTCAAAGCGGGCGAGTGGACGAAGAGCATTGGCCCGGACTGGTTCGGCAGCGACGTGCACCATAAAACCTTAGGTATCGTCGGCATGGGCCGCATCGGTATGGCGCTGGCGCAGCGCGCCCACTTCGGGTTCGGCATGCCGATCCTGTATAACGCGCGCCGCCAGCATCCGCAGGCGGAAGAGCGCTTCAACGCCCGCTATTGCGATCTCGATACCCTGCTGCAGGAAGCCGATTTCGTCTGCTTGATCCTGCCCCTGAGCGAAGAGACCCACCATCTGTTCGGTCAGGCGCAGTTTGCCAAAATGAAATCTTCCGCCATCTTCATTAACGCCGGACGTGGCCCGGTGGTGGACGAGCAGGCGCTGATCGCTGCTCTGCAGGCGGGTGAAATTCATGCTGCCGGCCTTGATGTCTTCGAACACGAACCGCTGGCAAAAGACTCGCCGCTGTTAACCCTACCAAACGTTGTCGCGCTGCCGCATATCGGCTCTGCCACCCATGAGACGCGCTACAACATGGCGGCCTGCGCGGTGGACAACCTGATCGATGCCCTGAACGGTAATGTAGAGAAAAACTGCGTTAACCCGCAGGTCAAATAAGCCATAAAAAAACCCGGGTAGCGGCGGCAATCGCCCTCCCCGGGTTCTTTTTGCATCTTATCCATCATCCTGCTCGTTCGCCGCAGCCAACGTCAGCCAGATGAGACATTAACGGGTGGCGTTCACCGCTGCCGTCCATGCCTGATTAAACGCCTGATGCTGCGCCGCCAGCGGCCCAATCAGCGCATTGTACTGGCTGGCCTGCTGCGAGGTGGGGAACTGAATGCCGTTGGCCACAAAGCTCACCTGGGTCCCCTGCTGAGCGACAAAATCCCCCACCTGAACCAGCTGCTGGGTAAAGATTTGCGCGGCCGGGATCAGCGGCTGCAGCGCGTCAGCTGGCGCGGTCACCACCTTGGCGTAAACCTGATCGAAGACCGGCTTAAGATCGTCAGCCTGCTTCAGAGCGCTATGCGCGGCATCGGCCTGCATTTTCGCATTCTGCAGCTGCTGGCTGAGCACGCCCAGCGCGCCGTTCGCCTGACGCAGCGGCTCACGCTGGGTCATATAGTCCTGCGGGACGCGGATAGCATTGACGCTGTCCACCACCGGGCGCAGACCAGCGTCCATCGCCTGGCTCACCTGCTGCGAGTAACCGTAGATCACCGCGTAGTCAGAGACAAAAGGCCCAAACTGTTTTTTCTGATCGGCGGTCAGCGTCGGCAGACGTTCACCGCTACGCATCGCCGTATTCTGCAGGAAGTCGATAAACGCTTTGCGCTGATCGCCTTCTTTATCAAAACACCCACTCAGGCTAACCACCATCAATAAGGCCGCCATAGCCGCAAACCAGCGAGAGCAGGACTTTCCTGTCGCCATTTTTTTACTCCTTTCAGCCAAAAAAAGCGCACAACGACACACACGTGCCAGACGCTGACAAGGATAGTCCAGCTCGGCCTCGCAGGATACCCTTTACTGCTAATCTTACGCAGGAAAAACGCCATTTCGCACGCCATCGTCGCGGTGTAGAACGTCTGTTATGCACATCACAAATATAGTCATCACATTCTGCGAGCGAAGTTTATATAATCATCTGATTTTTATGGAACTAAAAAAGTTTCCGTACGACGTGGCGTCCTAAAACGGACGATAATCGCACGCTTTGGCGCGCGCCTGCATTGCCTGCCCCCCACTTCAATGATTTGATGAATGAGCGATTAACGGCGATACGTTCGATTATCGCACAAATCAAACTCAATGACGCGAGGACGACGATAAAAACAGACCTCTGTCCCTCGCTCAGTCTGCCAGGAAAGCCGTATGACTAAGACAACCATCGACATTCAGGCCTTTATCAACGAGCACCCCTTCACCCGCTACCAGTGGATGATCCTTGCGCTCTGCTTTATCACCGTCGCGATGGACGGATTCGACACCGCGATCATCGGATTTATCGCCTCCGACCTGGTACAGGAATGGGGCGTGGAAAAATCGGCGCTCGGCCCGGTGATGAGCGCCGCGCTGGTGGGCCTGGCGGTCGGCGCCTTAACCGCGGGGCCGCTGGCTGACCGCATCGGCCGCAAAAAAGTGCTGATTATGTCGATCGTGGTGTTCGGCGGATTCAGCCTGCTTACCGCCTTCGCCACCAGCCTTAATCAGCTGACGCTGCTGCGTTTCCTGACCGGTCTCGGGCTCGGCGCGGCGATGCCGAATGCGGCCACCCTGATGAGCGAATATGCGCCGGAGCGCCGTCGGGCGCTGCTGGTGAACCTGATGTTCGTCGGCTTTCCGATGGGATCATCGCTGGGTGGCTTTTTATCCGCCTGGATGATCCCGCACTATGGCTGGCAGAGTGTGCTGGTGCTGGGCGGCGTGATGCCCCTCCTGCTGGCCGTAGCGTTAATTTTTCTGCTGCCGGAGTCTGCCCGCTATCTGGTGGTGAAGCAGCAGCCGGCGCAGCGCATTGCCGCCATCCTGAAACGCATCGCGCCGCTGCCGGAGGCGGTGGAATTTGAGCTGCGCGAAGCAGGCCAGGTGAAAGAGAAATCGGCCATCGGCGTCATTTTCTCCCCACGCTACGCGGTGGGTACCGTGATGTTGTGCCTGACCTACTTTATGGGCCTGCTGATTTTCTACCTCCTGACCAGCTGGCTGCCGCTGCTGATCCGCGAAACCGGCGCCTCGATGAGTCAGGCCTCCATCATCACCGCCCTGTTCCCGCTGGGCGGCGGGATTGGCGTACTGATCCTTGGCGCCCTGATGGACAAGATCAATCCCAACAAGGTGGTGGCCGTCGGCTGGTTGCTGACCGGCGTTTGCGTCTGCCTGGTGGGTTTCTCCACCAGCAGCCTGGTGCTGATGGGGGTGATGGTGTTTATCGCCGGTAGTATTATGAATGGCGCGCAGTCGTCGATGCCCGCGCTGGCGGCAGGCTTCTACCCGACGCAGGGGCGCGCCACCGGCGTCGCCTGGATGCTGGGTATCGGCCGCTTCGGCGGGATCCTCGGCGCGTTCAGCGGCGCCTTCCTGATGCAGGCGCAGCTCTCCTTTGAAACCATCTTCACTCTGCTGGCCATCCCGGCGTTCCTGTCAGCCCTCGCGCTGCTGATCAAATACCGGGTCAGTAAATCCGCGCCGGCGACGAAAGACGACGCGAGAGGTCTGCAGAAAGCCTGATTGTTAAGCCGGCGGCCCGCGCCGGCTTTGCCGCTTTTTTCTTATCCGTTTACAAAAATTTTCGAAGCCATCTCATCGCGTTA